>JBIOWO010000249.1:0-7866 GCA_044868555.1 Lacipirellulaceae bacterium
CGTTGCCCCAGCCACCCATGAGTACGCAATTTCGAGATTTGCTCTAGCCAGGAAGTATGAAAGCCAATCGCGACCGACCAACGCTTAGGACATCCCGAGCCATTGCTGGACTGATTCAACAACCAGGGCCAATTGTTGCGCGTGAAGCGTGCCGAACTTGCGTACCAATTTTGGCTGCGAAACGTCACCAGGTTTTGCGCGTCGAACGCCCCCGCCTTGAGAAAACCCGTAGCGACCGATACTTCAAATTGTGAACCACGCCGGCTGGTTGTATGCGGCACGAGTGTCACCAGCGCTCGATCCTAGTTGGCGGCTGGCACGCTCAGCACAAGGCATGGTCGAATCTTTGCGACCAGTCCGAGATCAACAATCCACACTTCGCCGCGATTAGGAATCGGCATCGGCGGCCTCGCGCGCATCGAGATCGATGAACAAGGCCTCTGCCGTTTCAATCAGCGCTTCGTCCGGCAACTCGGGCACATCGTTTGGCCACGCACGCCGCAAGACCTCCACCGCTGCAATATGCTTGTCGGCGTCGCTTAGAGCATCAAATGCAGTCAGAATTTGTTGCACAGGTTGAGTCATGATACAAGAAATGCATGGGTCAATGATCCGCACATCGGCGGCAACGACGTGGTAGATTGCACCGATGATGCTAATTATAGGCTGCTCGCGTCAATTCGCAATCGCACGCATTCGCTCACCCCACGGGCCGCACCGCGCTGTGCGCGAGGATGATCTTCTTCGGCCCGACCGTCGCGAATTGAATCGTCGCGCGGCGGTTCTTGCCGGAGCCGGCCAGCGACACGATTTTGCCCGGGCCGTATTCCGGATGCGTGACCGTCATGCCTTGCTTGAACTCATCGGGCGAGACGCGCGGCACGGGAAGGGGTCGAGACTCTTTATCGACTGGATGCGCTGGCTCGTCGGCGACGTCGCCAGTCGATAAAGACTCCCGACCCCGTGCGAGCGCCGCCGCCGTGGTGATCGACGCCGCAGCCACTCCCAACGAAGGCTTCGCGTCGCCGCCGCCCGCCGGTTCGATGGCCACGTCCTCAATCTGCCAGTCGTCCCACGAATCATCGCCGTCGTCGCCGACTTCCGTCTCCCACGGATCGAACGCCGCGTCGTCGAACGAGGCGGCCGAGTCGACCAGCTCCATTTCTTCGCGCGGCATCTCCATCAAGAAGGAGCTCGGGATCGTCCGCCGCCGCTGGCCGCGATAGTCGCGTGTGATCGCATACGACAATTGCAGCTCCTCCTTGGCCCGCGTCAGGCCGACGAACGCCAGGCGCCGCTCCTCTTCGAGTTCGTCCGGATGCCGGCCGACCCGCTCGTGCGGCAATACGCCGTCCTCGACGGCGACAATGAACACGACCGGGAACTCGAGCCCCTTGGCCGCGTGCATGGTCATCAGCGTGGCCTTGTCGGTCTGCGCGTCCCAATCGTCGGTCTCGTTTACGAGCCACGCACGTTCCAGGTATTCTTCGAGATGCCCGCCGCCCGGGTTTTCCTCGTCGAATTGGCGGGCGTCGGTCAGCAACTCCTCGATGTTCGCGAGCCGGTTCTGATCCTGCTCGTCGTCGCTTTCGGCCAGCGACGCCCGATAGCCGGATGCTTCCAGCACGGTGCCGATGATCTCTTCCAAATCGCCGTGCACCACCGCCCCGATGCGGTCGATCACATCGACAAACGCGGCCACCTTGCCCGCGGCCCCTTTCGACAAACCCTCGATCGAGCCGGCCGCCCGCGCGGCCTCCAGCAGTGGCAGGCCGTAGCGATACGAATACTCCACGAGCCGGTCGATCGTCTTCTTGCCGATGCCTCGGGGCGGTGAATTCACCACCCGCTCGAACGCCATGTCGTCGCGCGGATTCGCTACCAGTTGACAATAGCCGAGCACGTCCTTGATTTCCTTGCGGGCGTAAAACTCCTGGCCGCGGATCATCTGGAACGGCACGCCCGCCTCGCGCAGCGCCTTCTCGATCGATCGCGACAGCGCGTTCACACGGTAGAACACGGCGAAGTCGCTCGGCTTGCGCTTGCCGGCGGCGACCGCCGAGCGAATTTGCTCCGCGATGTCCTTGGCCTCGTGAACTTGGTCGACGTACCCAGCCAGCCGCACCGGAACGCCGATCTCATTTTCCGTCCACAGCGACTTGTGTTTGCGCCGCACGTTGTGCTGAATCAGCGAGTCGGCGATTTGCAGAATCCGCTTCGTGCTGCGGTAATTGCGCTCCAGCCGCACGATCCGCACGCCCGGATAGTCGTGCTCGAACTCCAGGATGTTGTTGAGGTCGGCCCCGCGCCAGCCGTAGATCGACTGGTCCGGATCGCCGGTCACCGCCAGGTTCGGATAGTCGCTCGACAGGGCCCGCAGTGTCACGTATTGCGCTCGATTCGTGTCCTGGTATTCGTCCACCAGCACGTACTTGTAGCGTTCGTCGAGCTCCTCGCGAATCTCCGGATGCTCGAACAGCAATTGGGCGACGTGCAACAGCAGGTCGTCGAAATCGACGGCCGACGACGCCAGCAGCCGCTCCTGGTAGGCCGGATACACGTCGGCCACGACGCGGCTGAGCATCGATCCGGACCGCACTTCGTATTTGTCGGCCGTGATCAGCTTGTTCTTGGCGGCGCTGATCGCCTCGGCCAGCCGGTCGGGAGAGTAATTGAGCGTGTTGATCTCGCGGGCCTCGATCAAGCGCTTGATCGTTTGTCGCGAATCGCTCGTATCGTAAATCGTAAAATTCGGCTGCAGGCCGACGTGCTCGGCATATCGCCGCAGCAGCATGGCCCCGAATCGATGAAACGTGCTGATCCACACGCGATCGCCGGGGGCCAGCTCGGCCACGCGGCGCTGCATTTCGTCCGCCGCCTTGTTGGTGAACGTCAGGGCCAGGATCTCGTGCGCCGCCACGCCGCTTTCCAACAAGTACGCGATGCGATGCGTGATGACACGGGTCTTGCCGCTGCCCGGCCCGGCCAGCACCAATAGCGGCCCGTCACGGTGCGTGACGGCTTCGCGCTGTGGTTCGGTGAGTGAGGCGAGCAAGCGATTCATACAACTACATCATTCCGCATTCGTGTTCGTTTGTACAACCCCCGATTGTAAACTGGCGTGATTCGAAACCGGTACGATCTCGACACCAACGACTCCGCCAGCTAGCAATTTTGCACGACGACGCAAAATCGTGGGAAAAGTGCTCGCATCCTGCGGGAAACTTGGTATACTTCGCGTCAAGCCATCAGGCGGCGCCGGCCGCCACCGCGGGCAAGCCGTGGCCACCGGCAGGGACGTCGGACACCAGAACGCGTGTCTCTGTCACGCCTGAATTACATCTCACATTTCCAGAAGGGAGGGAGCCCACGATGTCACGCATCCCGCTGAACCGCGCCTACGAACAGTCTCGCGACACCAAGGCCAAGCTCGAGATGAGCACGGCCGAAATCGGACTGGCGGTGCGCACGACCAATTGTCTCGAAGAGCGCGGCGTGTTCACGGTCTTCGACCTGTTGAACTGCACCCGCGAGGACCTGCTGAGCATTTCCAACTTCGGCGAAAAAACGTTGGAAGAGGTCTACAAGGCCCTGGAAAACATCGGCTTCTACCGCCCCGGCCGCGAGCCGGTCGAGGTCTGAGCCGCGAGCGAAAATCGCGACGCGTCTGTCGGCGCGGCCAGATTTCTGGGAAAATGGAAGCAAATATAGCCCGGCCATCCTGGCCGGTTGCGGGAGCGCATATTCATATCGTTGGGATTGCGCGGCCCAATCCGACCCAAAATGGGTCGGCTATATTTGATCGGGCCTCCATTCCTTCCACGCGCACCCTCCCGCCATGGCTTCGCGGTTTCGCATCTTCGTCAAGAAGCGCGGTACGCGCCGCACCGGCGCGCGCTGGATGGGCACGCTCATCGAAGCGCTCGTCGCGATCGCGCTCATCGCAATCGGCGGCTACGGAATCTACTGGCTCGTCGAGCGCGCCTTTGGGACCGACGGGCCGGGCGCCGGTTGGTGGCCGTGGGCCGTGATCATCATTCCGGTGTCGCTGGTGGTCTATGGCACGACCAGCCTGGTGCAACTGCTGTGGCGGAGCGCCGTCTCGACCGAGCGCCGCGCGTCCGTCGTGCAGAAAGCGAGCGAGTGGGAAATGCCCGGCGCCCAGGCCTATGCGGGCCGGCCGCTGCTGCCCGCCGTGCCGCCGATCGACGCCGTCGTCGACAGCGCCGGCGTGCAAATGGCCTACCGGCTGCCCATCGATGCGGCCTCCGGTTGGGTGTCGTTCACGATGGCGGCGGTCAGCCTCGGCTGGATTACGCTCGTCGGAATCCTGTTCATGTTCAACGTGGTGGGCCGCGGATCGGAAAAGCCCTGGCTGATCACCTGGTTGATGGTGCCGTTCGTGCTGGCCGGTATCTGGACGCTCTTGGCGCTGGGGCGGCAAATGCTGCTCACCGCGGCGATCGGCGCCACGCGCCTCGAGGTATCGCAGCACCCATTCGTTCCCGGTGGCACGTATCGCGGCTTTGTTTCGCAGACGGGCCGGCTGCATTTCCGCTGGTTCCAAGTGCAACTCATCTGCGAGGAGCAGGCGATCTATCAGCAGGGCACGGATACGCGCCGCTCGACGCAGCGCGTCTATCGGGCCACGGCCTTCAGCCAGCGCAAGTTCGATATCACACCCCGGCAAGCATTCGAGGCCACGTTCAAATTTACCGTCCCGACCGGTGCCATGCATTCGTTTGTGTCGACGCACAACGCGGTGATGTGGTCGCTCGTCGTGCGCGGGCGGATGGCGCGGTGGGGCGAATTGGAACGCCGCTTTCCCGTTTACGTTTATCCAGCCTGGAGCCTTCCGCCCATGCAGTTCGGGCGGTGGGAGCAACCGACAACCGTCACGACGTAATGACAATCAGAGTGACAGCCGTAGCTGAATTCGCAAGAATTCAGACACACCGCAGTTGTCACTGAATTATTGCAAATTCAGCCACCTTACATGGCAACCGTTCCTTTAGTACGACTCACGCTCGATGCGCCGGCCGCCCACTATCGGCCCGGCGATCAACTCACGGGCCGGTTCATGGTCGACGGCACGCAGCCGTGGGCTGTCCGTTCGGCTGAGCTTTCGGTGCTGTGGTACACGGCTGGGCAAGGCGAAGAGGACATGGCCGTGCACCACTTCGAGCGGCTGGTCGACGAGCCGACGCGGCGATTGGACCTGCGCGTGCCGCGGCGGTTCGCCACGTTTTTGCCGCCAAGCCCGCTCAGTTACGATGGGCAAATCGTGAAGGTCTGCTGGTG
Organism: Lacipirellulaceae bacterium; assembly: GCA_044868555.1. GTDB lineage: Bacteria > Planctomycetota > Planctomycetia > Pirellulales > Lacipirellulaceae > JABDGM01. The sequence goes on from JBIOWO010000249.1 coordinate 5,302, forward strand.
CGTCCGTGTCCGTTTGTTCCTGCCCCACGGACAGGAATCGTCGGCGGAAGTACCATTCCAACTCGGCGATGTCGGGAAGGGTCGAGCGTCAAGAGTCGAGGGTCAAGAGCCGGAAGGTGATGCGCCGTAACACAATCTCCAGCTACCAAATTATGTCCGAACTCGTGCCAAATTCGCCTTCTGAAGTCCGTACTCGGTACTCAGTACTCCGTACTCAGTACTCGGTACCCAGTACTCTGACATCGTCGATTCCTCCCTCGCGAAACACCAATCCATTCGCGACTTGCTGGACGCGGCCCGGCGCTTTGCCGTTTCGCTTTCCCGCAGGCGAATCGGCCGAGCAACTCGTCGCCCGCTTGGCGACCAACGGCTGGTGGGGCGAAATTGTCGGTCCGCACGGCTGTGGCAAGTCGACGCTCCTCGCAGCGCTCCTGCCGGCGCTCCGCGACGCCGGCTGCTCGATCCGAGTCATTACTCTCCGCGACGGACAGCGCCGGCTGCCGCGCGGGTGGCACGCCCAGAGCCCCAGCGATGGGCGTGGTAAGCGCGAGCTGCGACGTCCACGCCCTTCGCTGGACGCTCAGGGACGTGCCACCCCACCATGCATTCTCGTCATCGACGGTTACGAGCAACTTGGTTGGCTCCAGCGGCTGTTGCTCAAGCGCCGCTGCCGGCGCGCGGCGGCCGGCTTGCTCGTCACGTCGCATTCGCCCACCGGTCTGCCGACGCTCATCACGCTCGCTCCCGACTTGCCGCTGATCCAGCAACTCGTTGCGACATTGTGCGAGCGGGCCGCCACGCGGATCACACCCGCCGACGTGGTCGCTAGCCATGCTGGCCGCGGCAGCAACGTGCGCGACATCTTCTTCGATCTCTACGACCGGCACGAACGACTCCGCTCGGCGGACTGAACACGCGCATCGTTCCGAACGTAACGGTTGTCGGAAGCGCCTTGTTGCCGCCGGGCAACGTCGCTCCGCCGCGTGTTGTTTCTTGGCATCCCGTACCTCCCCAACGTGGCGGCTAACGTAAAATTGTCGAAAGGTCGGTCCATACGTAGGCGACCCGTCTCGGGTCGGTTCGGGGGTTACCAGCGTCCGCATTGCACCAACGTGAAGTGCGAATACGACGTGCAACCGGTCAGGATGACCGGGCGATGTTTCCATTTTCGCCGGCAATGCTTTTGTAGACGGCAAAGCTTGCCCAGCATGCAATTCTCAACAAATAGATGATTCAGGTGGATGGCTTGTTGCTTTCCATCGCGCCGACGGTTAAACCAAAAGTAGGGTCCCTTCTCGTCTCACTGTTTAGAAGAGCGTCAAAATGACATCCAACTCATTGCGTGTTGTGTCGGGTCTTGCCGCGCTGGTCGTCGCGGCGATGTGCGCATCCACTGCGAGCGCGTTTTGCAGTACGTGCGGCGGAGGCGGCGGCGCGGCTTATTACGCGCCGAGTACTTACGCCGCTGCCTATGCGCCGGCCCACACCACGGCCTACGCCCCCGCGTACACGACCGGTTACGCACCGGTCGCTTACACGGCGAATTACGGTTCGGGCGGTTGGTTCCCCGGCTGCTGCCTCGGACGTTTGTTCGGCTGGCAGTCGAACTACGCCACAACGTATGCACCGGCATACGCCGTCAGCTACGCGCCGGCATGCTCAAGCTGCTCGCCCTGCACAACGTGCGCTTCGCCGTGCACGTCGTGTGCGTCGCCGTGTACGTCGTGCGCCCAGCAGGTGACGATGCGGCCGGTTTGCGAGACGGCGTGTAGCTCCTGCGCGGGCTCCGGCTGTTCGTCGTGCAGTGGCGGCGTGGTCAGCCAGGCCGTGTACCAGGAATCAAGCGGATGTTCGTCGTGCGGCCAGTCGTCCGCCGTGGCGCCGGCCTCGACGACCATCGTCGTGCCGGGTGGACAGACCATGGTGGTGCCAAACGGACAACAAATGATTGTGCCAGGCACGACGACCAGCGGCCAAGGAGCCGCGACCCCCGGCGGTCAGGCTCCCGAGCTGGCGCCCGGCGAGCAAGTCCCTCCACGAACGTTCCAAAAACCGACAACTGAGAATGGCGAAATGCAGCCCGCACCGACCAACGGCGCGGAACCGGCCGGGACCACGCCGAGCAATGGCGGCACCGATCCACTCGAGGACGCGCTGAAGACCGATTCGAACGCGAATTACTTCGAAGCGCCGAAGTTGTTCCACCCGGGCGATCGCTCGGCCGCGCGGGTTGCCGCGCCGGTACGCACGGCCGTCTACGAGAAGCCGGTGTCGTATCAACGAGTTTCGACCGGTCGCATTACGGCCGCCCAGGCCCAACAAGACGCCGCCGGCTGGACCAGCGCCTCGAAGTAGGCAACGGGGTCGGGAGTCTTCAACCCACATCGCATCGATCCCCGGCATCGAAACTTGCATCGGCAACGCGGCAGGTCCGCGGCCACGACTCCCGACCCCCTATTGTGTGCAGCGCCGGAAGGGGTCGGGAGTCGTGGCCTGAACCGATTTCGGCGCTGAATTGCTGAGCGACGCGGATGTCGATTGCGACAGTAAGTTGAGGACTCCCGA
>JBIOWO010000250.1:0-38478 GCA_044868555.1 Lacipirellulaceae bacterium
GCGACTTCCTTCACCATCTGGGCGCCCATGTTCTCGTAGGTTTCTTCGAGCTCGATTTCCTTGGCGACGGTGACGCCGTCCTTGGTGACGGTCGGCGAGCCGAAGGATTTCTGGAGGATGACGTTGCGGCCCTTCGGTCCGAGCGTGACTTTCACGGCCCGGGCCAGCTTCTGCACGCCGCGACGCATCGCATCGCGGGCTTCTTGGTCGAAGGCAATCATTTTTGCCATGGGTGTGGCTCCTTTCAGTTCAAACGTTGATTCGAAAAATGTGCGGGTGAGTAATTCAAGTCCATTGTCCGTGGTCCGTGGTCCGTTGCGATCGAAACAACGGACCACGGACAACGGACAACGGACATTCGATCTACTCAATCACTGCCAGAATATCCGTCTCGCTCATCAGCAGATATTCTTCGTCATCGATCAAAATCGTCTCGGGTGCGTAGCTGGTGAACAGAATGCGGTCGCCCTTCTTGACCTGCATCTTGCCGCGGCTGCCGTCATCGAGCAGCTTGCCGGTACCGACGGCGATGATCGTGCCGCGCGACGGCTTGTCTTTGGCGGCGTCGGGAATGTAGATGCCGCCGGCGGTCTTGTCGGCGGTCTCCTCGCGCTCGACGACCACTTTGTCGCCGAGCGGTTGCAGCGTGACTTTGGTTTTTGACTTGCTCTTGGTAGCGGTTGCGGGCATGGGTTTCTCCTGTACGTAATCGAATTGTTCAACGGGCGGTCCGTTGTCAGTTGTCCGTGGTCCGTTGCATGAGAGTGGCGGCCGTCAGCAATGGTCAACGGACGAAGGACAACGGACAAACCGTCCATTTGGGCGCGGAATCAGCCAGTTGGCAAGGGGCGGAGATGCAAAGAGTGCGCCAAAGTGAATGTGCGACATAACTTACGTCGCAGCAGAAACTTGCAGCGAGGGGCGGCAGCGTGGTCGGAAGTGCGTTTCTGCCAAATTGGCCGAGGGATGCGGAATTGGCCAGTAATTGGTTGCAGTGGCGCTGCCAGATTGGCAGCGGCGCTCGCACGCGTCTTGGGCGTTCTAATCGGAGATTTGTACTTCCTCAGCCAGGTCGTCTTCAACGGCCGGTTCTTCCGGTAGGCTCTTGATTGCCTCATCGATTCTGTTGTACTCCGCGAACATAACGTCGATTCGAAAGTCGCCGTCTCCGTCAAAGTCGGTCAACTCATTTTCATCCGGAACAGGTGGACGGCCGCCATCGTCTTTGCCATCCGCGCCGATACTGTAAAGAACGTAACCATCGTTCGTGCGGACATAGCGAATCGGCTCGCCGCTGGGATCGAATGGATCGATCGGCATCTCGGGCAGGATGCTAGGGATCATCTGTTGCAAACTGTCCGGAAGTGATCCCTGCTCCAACGTAAATGCCCTTAGCGCCGCCTCCACCATCAGCAGTCTCGAGACAGCCTGCCTTCGACGAAGTGTGGGGAGCGCATATCCGAATGAGTCACCCGTACCCGCGAGCTCGTGCAGCAATACGACGAATCGACCCGTCCAGCCAAAACCATGGTCCGACCACACACGGTCGCGTGAAAGCACTTCTTCGATCGGCTCTCGGTTGCGGTCGTGATCGGAAAGTGTGGCGACGACGTTGCGGCATTCATCCGCGGACAAATGAGGAATGGTGTCGTTCAAGTCGTCGTCGCCAATTCCCTCGATCGCGACACCAACCAAGAACTCGATCAATACACCATCGCGGGCAACTTCTCCACCGAGTCGGACGTTCTCAATCGCTGCCTTCGCCGCGTCGTGATACCGCTTTTCCTGTTGAGCGAGTTCGGCCTTTCGCATGATCCCGCGGGCAGCGGCTCTTACATCTTGAATCACGGTCAAAGACACATCAAAGTTCGCAGGCAGTTTGCCGTCTTCTGGCCACTTGCGGGCACGAATGTTGCGCGACAAGCCATTCTCCAGTAATTGGTAGGCCTCTCGAAACTTCGCGATTTCTGCGGATAGTTCGGCTGTCGACTTCGGTTCGACATTCGTGCTTAGGATTGGGCTTGTATTGAAGGCGCGCCCGGCGCGGACTACCTCGTCGAAGCCATTTTCTTTGGGGGCCGCAATACTCGGCAGCGGAAGCGGGTGCGAAAGCCGCCATGCAAGTAGTGCGGGTGGCAGCGCAAACAAAAGAAGCAACACACTGAAAACGGCACCGGCGAAGACACGTTGAGTTGCACGCGTGCGATCTCTGTTCCGTCCACGGGCAGCCGCTACGTGCGCAGGACCTACCGCGACAAACCAGAGCCAGGAAAACAACCAAGTCGAAATCGCGATGGCAGGGATGACCGCGAACCACGCCAGGCCGGTAAGCCATTCTGTTTCATACAAAAACTGCCAACCGGCAGTCGACTTCTGGGGTGGCCAACCCCCATGTCGCACGAATGACGCGAACAACCAATCGAACCGCGCCATGGTCGCGGAGATCAATAGTGCGAGCACGGTCGCTGCAAGCGTGGCAATCCATTTGCGCTGCGATGCGAATAGCATTGCGCCAAGGAGCACGGCGCAGCCGCTGGCAAAGCTGTTCAAGGCCAGCGTCGTGATCGATTCGAGATTCTGGGAAGTGATCTCGCGTGCAAATCGGGCAAATATGACTGTAAGAATGGCGACGATTGGGATCCAAAGCATGAGCGTTGCGAGTGAGAACCGTGTCGGCAATCTTGAATTCGACGCAACCTTTGCGCGATCCAATTCAAAGATTTCGTTCCACGACGAACCGCCCCATCTGCGCCAGGCGACCACGCCGGCAATAATTACGGCGGTCTGGAGCCAGAATACGATAAACGGCTCACACGCCGGAATGACGAGTGGCGCTGCTAAGACGAGCAGTAGAATTGTCGTGCGCAAGAACCAATGCGGGGACGATCGGTTGACCCATAGAGCGACCAAGCCCACAAACGTGTAAGTCGTCACCAACAAAACTGCAAATAACAGGTCTACGTGGAGCCAGCCAGTCATGTCGGTGAAAAACGGACCTTTGTGCGACTTTCAGTTCGACGTGCGATGGATAAGGTTAGCCTACCAAGCTTTGGCCGGCCGGACCACAATTCCTCACGCACATGGAAACGGCCACGGCGGAGACCGCCGCGACTGGACCGCGGGCCGGGGGAGTTGACTGCGAAACAACCTCCGAATTCTTCCTTCTTATTTCTTCCTTCTCACATTCCGCCGACGGCCAAAAATAGTTGCTGAAACCGGCCACCGTTTCTGTTAGCGTCGATGCTGCGGGAAACTGCAAGTTGTCCTGAGCCCGCCTGGCTTGAGCTTGTCGAAAGGTCGAAGGGCAACCGTTCTTTGACAACTAGGTAGAAGCCATAGAAGGCATTCGTTGTCGGTCGCGGGCTGACGTTGTTAGCTCTTGGCCAGCGACGGGTGACCTTGTGAACTGCGCTACCCGTGCGCGCTAGCGGTGCCGCGTCTGCTGATGACCGAGAACGTCGGCCTGGCCAGCTTGGCCTGACCATTTCGCCTCACGCACGGGGGGCTTTTGTCCACCCCCCGAGGCGAAACCCAGTGAATACTGCCTCACCAGCGCTCGCGAACCTCGGGCTGGCAAACGACTTGCGGATACGTTGTGAGGCGAAATCGACCGAGTTTCGCCTCACCGAAAAAAGAAAAAAATTTTGCGGGGCAAAACCCCCGAACAAACGTCTCCCAAAAAATTGAGTTCACCCAGTGATTCAAAACGCAATACGGCACCGGCACGCGGTCCCCAACATCCGCCACGGCATCTCACCTACCATCGTTTTGCCGGCTGGCCTACAATTCCTCACGCTTATGGAAACGGCCACGGCGGCGACTTCGGTTGCGGCCGGGACGCGGGCCGCGGACCGGCTGCGGGAGTTGGCTGCGAATCTGAATCTTCACCGCGGCTTTGCCGACGTGGTCGCCAGCCTCGAAGCGGGGCATGGCGGGACGCTCGGCGGAGTCTGGGGGTCTTCGCGCGCGCTGGTGGCCGCCGCGCTTGCGCAAGCTTGTCCTGGCCCGCTGGTCGTTGTGGCGCCGCATCCGGGCGAGATCGATGCGATCGCCCGCGATCTGACGCTCTTCACCGATCAACCGGCCGCGACGTTCCCCGCGTGGGAAGCGGAGCCGGGCGAGCGAGTCGTGCATGATGAGACGTATGGGGAGCGGTTGCGGGTGCTGAAGGGACTGGCGTCGATGGGTGGCACGCCCAGAGCGTCAAGCGATGGGCGTGGTGAGTGTGACGGAGTCGATGGACCACGCCCTTCGCCGGAGGCTCAGGGACGTGCCACACTCTCACGAATCATCGTCACCAGCATTCAGAGTTTGTTGCAGCCGGTGCCGGGGCGCGATGCGCTTGCCGCGGGGACGCGCGAGGTTCGCGTTGGTGGTCAGCTGAACGAGCAGGAGATTTCGCGGTGGCTGGTTGAGCATGGGGCCCATGCCACGAGTGCGGTCGAGTTGCCCGGCGAGTTTTCCGTCCGCGGCGGCATCCTCGATATCTTCGCCCCCGATGCCGACGACCCGATCCGCATCGAGCTGTTCGGCGACGAGGTGGAATCGATCCGCCGGTTCGACGTCGCCACACAGCGGAGCTTGGAAACGCTCGACGCGACAACGATCACGATGCTCGAGCCGACGACATCGGATCGGGCCCACTTCACGAGCTACGTGCCGGCCGGCGCGTGGTTCATGCTCATCGAGCCGAACGAGCTGCAGGAGGAAGGCCGGTTCTTTCTGGAGCGGATGGATCGGCCGCAGGCATTCCACGCGGTGCGAACGACGCTCGAGGAAATCTACAAGTATCCATCGGTGACGGCCTCCGGCGTGCCGGTCGGGTCGATGGAGACGACCGGGCATCTTGAATTCGAGTCGGTCGAGCGATTCAGCGGCGATATCGCCAAGGTTCGCGAAGAAGTCGATCGCGTGAGCGAAGGCCACGACGTGTTTATCGTCTGTGAGACGGAGGCCGAGGTCGAGCGGCTGGGGCAGCTCTTTGCGCAAACGCGCTCCTCTTGGCGAGCCGAACTCGCCGGCGAGTCGCGGTCAGACAGTTTAGCCGCGACGCGGAGCGACAGCGAAGCGGAGCGCGATGACAGGACAGTCCCCGCGCATTTGCACCTTGTCGTCGGCCATCTCGAAGCGGGATTCCGCATCGTGCCGCAACGAGTCGTGCTCGTGAGTGCGGCCGAGCTCTTTCAGCGGCAGGACCTGGCTCGCACTACGCGGCGGCGGCAGGCGCGGGCGATCGACAGCTTCCTCGAACTTCGCGAAGGCGATTTGGTCGTCCATGTCGCCCACGGCATCGGCCGCTACCGCGGGCTGCGGCTGCTGGAGAAGGAAGGCCGATCGGAAGAGCATCTGGAGCTCGAATACCACGGCGGCACGAAGATCTACGTGCCCAGCTCGAAGATCGAGCTCGTGCAGAAGTACGTGGGCGGCAAGGGCGCCAAGGTAGTGCTGGCCCATATCGGCGGCAAGGCGTGGGTCCGGCAGAAAGAGGCGGCCGAGCGGGCGGTCACCGATCTGGCGGCCGACATGATCGAGCTGCAGGCGGCCCGCGACGCCCGCCCCGGGATCGCGTTCCCGCACGACACGGAATGGCAGCGCGAATTCGACGCCGCCTTCCCCTACCAGGAAACGCCCGACCAGCTTACCGCCATCGACGAGATCAAGCGGGACATGCTCACCACGCGGCCGATGGACCGGCTGCTGTGCGGCGACGTCGGCTTCGGCAAGACGGAGTTGGCAATTCGGGCCGCGTTCAAGGCGGTCGACGCCGGCGACCAGGTGGCCGTCCTGGTGCCGACCACGGTGCTGGCCGAACAGCATCGCCGCACGTTCGCCGCCCGCATGGCCGAGTTTCCGTTCCAGATCGCGGCCCTCTCCCGGTTCTGCACGCCGAAAGAGCAGCGCGAAATCATCGAAAAAACGGCCACCGGCCAGCTCGACATCCTCATCGGCACGCACCGCTTAGCCTCGACCGACGTGCGGTTTTTGAACCTGGGCCTCTTGGTGATCGACGAAGAACAGCGATTCGGCGTGGAGATCAAAGAGCGGCTCAAGGCGCTGCGGACGACGGTCGACGTGCTGACGATGACGGCGACGCCGATCCCGCGGACCCTGCACATGTCGCTCCTGGGCGTGCGGGCGATTTCGAATCTTGAAACGCCGCCGGCCGACCGGCTGGCCGTCGAAACCCGCGTCACGCGATTCAGCGACCAGCTCGTGCGGCACGCAATTATGCGCGAGCTCAACCGCGGCGGGCAAATCTACTTCGTGCATAACCGGATCAACGACATCAAAAATGTCGCCCACAAGCTCTCCGGCATCGTGCCCGAGGCTCGCATCGACATCGGCCACGGCCAGATGCCTGAGCACGAACTGGAAGACGTGATGCTGCGGTTCGTCCGCGGCGAGACCGACATCCTGCTCTCGACCACGATCGTCGAAAGCGGGCTCGATATCCCCAACTCCAACACGATCTTCATCGACGACGCCGACCGCTACGGCCTGGCCGACTTGCACCAGCTCCGCGGCCGCGTCGGACGTTACAAGCACCGCGCGTACTGCTACCTGCTCGTGGGAGAAGATCGGCATTTGTCGCCGGAGGCCGCGCGGCGGCTGCGGGCCATCGAGGAGTTCAGCCAGATGGGCGCCGGCTTTGCATTGGCCATGCGCGACCTGGAGCTGCGCGGCGCCGGCAACATTCTGGGCACCGAGCAGAGCGGCCACATCGCGATGGTGGGCTACGAGATGTACTGCGCCCTCCTGGAGCGGGCGGTGCGGCAGCTCAAGAATATGCCGTCCCGTGAGTCGGTCGACGTGAACATCGACCTGCCGGGCGAGGCGTACTTGCCCCGCGGCTACGTGCCCGACCAACGTTCCAAGATCGACCTGTACCGCCGGCTGGCCCGGCTGACCACCGAGGCGGCTGTGGACGATTTTGCCAGCGAGCTGACCGACCGCTTCGGCCCGCTGCCCCCGGTGACGGCACACCTGTTGGAGCTAGCACGGCTGCGGATTTGGGCCCATCGCGCTGGCATCCAGGAAATTCGCATCGAGGACCGTTTCGTCGTGTTCGGGTACACGTCGCGGGAGAAGCTAGCTCGCGTGGTGGACCGGTCGCGGGGCCGATTACGAATCGCCGACCGCGCCAGTGCCTATCTGCCGCTGGCCCCAGGGGTTGTCGAGCCAGCGGCGCTGTTCGCGGACGTGAAATCCCTCTTGCGGCCGGTGTAAGCCGCTTCCTACAATCCGCCGCTTTTCCTTGGGACCGCCGGCTTTCGGCGGTCCGCCATCGGCCAGAATTCGTCTCGGCGGGCCGCGTCCGTGCGCACGTTTCACTACATCTTGATCGGCGTCGCCGCAACCGCCCTGTGCGGACCAATATGCACACCGGGTCATGCGCAGGACGTGCTGTTTGGCGCTGCGCCGCCGCTTGCAGTCGATCCGGCCGGCGCTCCACCGGCCGACGCAGCGCCGGCGATCTTGACTCCCATCGGCGCCTCGGACGCCGCCAACATCGACGGCTGCCAGGTCATCGCCCGCATCGACCACCAGATCGTGCAAGCCTGCGAGGTGCTGTGGCACGTCAATAAGATCATCGAGCAAAACCAGGACAAGATTCCGCCCGACCAGGTCGGCCGCTTGCGCCAGGAATTGCTCAAGAAGGAGCTGGGCGGACTCCTGGACCGCAAGCTGTTGTACGGCGAGTTTGTCCGCACGGTGCCGGCGGAAAACCTGCCGCACATCGCGGAAAAACTCGTAGAGCCGTTCGAAGAGCGGGAAGTCCCGATGCTGATGAAGCAGCTCGACGTGAAGAGCACGGTCGAGCTGGAGCGTGAGCTCACGCGGCTGGGCTCGTCGATGTCGGACGTGCGGCAGGCGTTCAACGAAAAGGCCATCGCCGGCGAGTGGCTGCGTACCAAGATCAAGGTCAGCGAGGAAGTCAGTCCGGACGAGATGCTCGCGTACTACCAGTCGCACCTATCGAGTTACGACGAGCCGACGCGAGTTCGCTGGGAGGAGTTGATGGTCCGCAAAGCACGCTTTAACAGCCCGGCCGAGGCGTATGCCGAAATCGCCAACATGGGCAACGAAGTGTGGCAGCGCGCGGCGGCCCGCCCAGACTTTCACGGACCGGCCTTCGCCGAGGTTGCCAAAGCCAGGTCGCACGGTTTCAAGGCCCAGGAGGAAGGTGGGCAGCACGACTGGACCACCAAGGGCGCGTTCAAGATCACGTCGATTGACGAGGCGCTATTTGTGACATTGCAAGTCGGCCAGATGAGCCCCATTTTGGAGACCGACGACGCGTTCTACATCGTCCGCGTCCTGGAGCGCAAAGAGGCCGGCCGTAAACCGTTTACGGACGTGCAAGCCCGGATTCGCGAGGACCTCAAGGAAGAGCGGTTCCAACTGGCCATGGAAAAGTACCTCGGCCAACTCCGCAAGGACGCCCGCATCTGGACGGCGTTCACAGGCGACATATCGGCCGACGAGCTGATCGCGCGCAGGCCGGAGGACGCCGCGCGGCGATAGTGATCAAGATCGCGTTCTTGGCCAAAATTGAGTTGCTGCGTTATTGCTGGCGTTTTCGTATAATTAGACGTGGCAGTTCAGGGGAGGAGTCTTGAAATGGCAGCCATCGCGATTGAAATACCCGAATCGCGCCTCACGTCGTTCTGCGAAAAATGGGGAATCCGCAAGCTGGAACTTTTCGGTTCAGTGCTGCGCGATGATTTCGGTCCGGATAGCGATGTGGACGTCCTGGCGACATTTGCCCGCGATTCCACGCTAAGCCTATTCGATTTGGTCGAGGCAGAATCGGAATTGCGGGATATCTTTGGGCGTTCTGTCGACCTTCTTGATCGTTCGTCCGTCGAACGCAGCGAGAACTGGATTCGGCGACGCCGGATTCTTGGATCGGCGAGGACCGTCTATGCGCGATGATGTCGCCACGGTATTGGACATCGTGCTTGCTTGCCGGCGAATTGCCCGATTTATCGCCGGTTCTGATCAGGGATTATTTCTTAACGACGAGCGGGCACAATGGGCGGTGGCCAGTCAGTTCACTTTGATCGGCGAAGCAGCTGGACGGCTCTCGAATGAATTTCGCGATCAGCACGGCGAAATTCCTTGGCCCAAGATCATTGGAATGCGCAACCGCGTAGTCCACGGATACGATAAGATCGATTGGCATCTGGTTTGGACGACCGCCAATCGCGACATTCCGCAGCTTCTGCAATTGCTGGAGCCTCTTGTGCCGCCGAACGATGAAGCACATTGAAGTGAGGTTCACCGCGCAGGAGCATCAGCCCTGTGACAAGCGACGTCGCGGACTGTTGTCGGGCTCAATCGCCATCGAGCACGTGCCATTTTGCCGCCCAGGCCGGGTATTCCTCGCTCAGCAGCTTTTCCGGCCAGTTGCCGTAATAGGCGTAGCCACGGCGGCGCTCGCGTTCGATCTCCGCGTAGTTGTATCGGATCACGCTGTCGCGCCCGATGAAGATCGGCCGGTTAGTGCCGATCTCGTAGAAGCGGGCCCAGATCGGCCGGGCGTCGGGATCTTTCTCGATCGCGCGGTCGCTGCCTTGCGGCGTCTGAACCCGTACCACGCGGATGCCTTCGATTTTCGCGGCGCCCAGCCACGTCACGGCATCGCGGACGGCCGCGATGATCTCCGGCGAAGGTTCATCGACCGACATCAACGCCCGCACGAGCCCGACGCTTTCCTGGCCCGATAGTGAGACCGGCTCGTACGCCCGGGCCGATGCCGGCTTGAGTGTCATCTCGTCATGCTGGGCGCACCACACGGTCCGTTTGCCGTCGACCACCACCTGGCATTTCAGGATGCAATCGATGCCCTTGCTCACTGCGGCCACGGCCCGCTCGCGCCGCCCCGCATCGACAAACTCGTACGGCGGCTTGCCATCGGCCACGTCGCGCATCAAACTCAGCACGCCGCTGACCGAATTGTCGTTAAAGTGGATGTGCGTGTAATAACCTTTGCGCAGCGGGTAGAACAGCGGCCAGCCGCCGTTGTCGTATTGGGCCGCGAAGAGATAGTCGAGGCCTTTGTTGAACGCGTTGAGGACGCGCTCGTCGTGCGTCGCCGTGTAGGCGCGGGCCAGAAACCGCAGTTGCGTGTACGTGGCACCGTTGTCGATCGTGGCCCGATCCTCGCGCAGTGCAAGCTGCTCTTTGGCCGAGTCGGAGAGCGGCGCCGCCATATCGATATTCTTGTCCCACCCGCCGCACGGATGCTGATACAACAACACGTTGTCAACGACGTTCCGCCCCTCGTCCGTTTGAAACCACTCCGCCCGTTGCCGCTGGGCCTGCTGCCAGCGGATGGCGTGGACGGAAGCCACAACCGACAACACGATCGAGAACGAAAGCACCATTATCAACGGTCTCATGACCCGACGTGTAATCTTCATCGCCCATGCTCCGAGGAACGAAACTGACTCGGCGACAACCGCGACATCCACTATACAAGAATGGCCGAAGCGCGTGGCCGATGTAAAGCGGATTGCAAAAAGGAACCAGAAATCATTGCGTGTTTCTGGCCCGAAAAACAGCGCAATTGCCGCCGGCTCAGCCCTGCACCGCCGCCGCGGGTTCGCACTGGGCGAGCAAGGCATCGCTGCCCACGCGGTGGCAGAAATCGCCGAACGATTCGCCGTTCTGGCGGGCGTCGCGGAAGTAGCGAAGCACCGGCACGAGCGTGGGCACCACTTCGTTCGTCGGCACCAGGTCCTTGTAGATGGAGTTGAGCCGGTCGCCCAGCACCCGGCCGCCGAGGAGGATCGTGTATTTGTCTTTCGTTTTGCCCACCAGGCCAATGTCGCTGTTGTACGGGCGGGCGCAGCCGTTGGGGCAGCCCGTCATCCGCGTGGTGAACACTTCGTTCTCCAGGCCGAGCTTCCGCAGCTCGCCTTCAAGCTGGTCGATCAGCGACGGCAGCACGCGCTCGCTTTCCGCCACCGCCAGGCCACACGTCGGCAGGGCGGGGCAGGCCATCGCCCAACGACGGACCTGCGTGTAGTCCTCGGAGAGCGGCACGCCGTGGCGACGCAGGATGTCTTCCAATCGACCACGGTCCGCCACGTCGAGGTCGCAAAAGATGATGCTCTGGTGTGGCGTCAGCCGGATCGGCGGCCGGAGCCGGCTGCAAATCTCGCGGAGCGCCGCCTTGAGCCGCGTCGTTTCCGTGTCTTTGATCCGGCCGTTCTCCACGTTCAGGCCGTAGAACCAGCGGCCGTCGCCCTGCTCGTGCCAGCCCATGCCGTCGTTGAAGCCGTGCACACCGATCGGTCGCGGCGGCGCCAGGCCGTCGCCAAAATACTCTTCCACCTTGGTGCGGAACCGATCCAGGCCCCAATCGTGGATGAGATACTTCATCCGAGCCACTTTGCGATCGGACCGATTGCCGAAATCGCGCTGCACCTTCACGATCGCGACGCACAAGTCGACGACGCGCGCCGCCTCGATATAGCACATCGGCAGCGCGACGGCTGGAAACGTCTTTTTCGCGCTGGGAGTGACGCCGAATCCGCCTCCCACCAGCACGTTGTAGCCCACCACGTTCCAGTTATCGCAAATCGCCAGCAGGCCGACGTCGTTCGAGTAGATATCGGCGCTGTTGTCGCCGGGCAGGCCGATGGCGATCTTGAACTTTCGTGGCAAATAGGTCTTGCCGTAGATCGGCTCGACCGGGTCCGCGCTTCCGCTGCCACTGCCCTGCACGGCTCCATTGGTGGAGCTCGCCACCAGCTGGCTCTCGCCCGTCTCGTCGTCGGTCAGCCAGATTTGATGATAGGCGTCGGTCCGCGGCTTGAGCACCTCGGCCAACTCATCGGCCAGCGCCTGCATCTGTCCGTGCACCGGGTCGCCCTTGTACGGGCAGGGCGAGCACATTACGTTCCGCTTCACGTCGCCGCACGCGGCCAGCGTGGTCAGTTGCACTTCGTTGATCCGCGCGATCGTGCGCTTGAGATTCGACTTCAGCACGCCGTGCAATTGCAGCCCTTGCCGCGTCGTGATCCGCAGCGTCGTGTTGCCCACTTCGTCGCACAGATCGAGCTCGGCCAACAGCTGATCGCTGGTGAGTTTGCCGCCGGGGATGGCGGTGCGAACCATGAAGCTGTAGAACTTCGCTTTCGCCGGTCCATCGACACGCGCCTCGGCCCGCCGTTCGCGGTCGTCCTGCTGATACGTGCCGTGGTGCTTGAGCAGATTGGTGCTTGCCTTGCTGACGAAGTCGTTGCCGTCGACCAATTCCTTGGCAATCGTGCCGCGGAGATAGTTGCTCGCCAACTTCACGGCTTCGGCAGGGCTTGGCTTGCCGCCTGTTTCCGGCTCGTCGCTCATGATCTTTACCAAATCGCTAAACATTACCCAGCTTACACCTTTGATAGGACAATGATACCTTGGAATCGGTTCTCAGGCCAAGGTTGGTGACGGTGATTTGTCCGTGGACCGTGGACCGTGGTCTGTGGAAAACTCCCGCGTACCACCGACGATCGTCCGCAGTCTACGGACCACAGACCACAGTCCCTTATCGCACCGATGACAACGGTTAATCCGCAGCCCCCAGCGCCCAATCCCAGCTCCCCGGCCGTCTGGCTCGCGACCGGCCTGGGCATCGGGCTGCTCGCGCCCGCGCCTGGAACAGTGGGCACCGCGTTACTGGGGATGCCGCTGGCGTGGGCAGTCGGCCGCCTGCAGGGCGTCGGCTGGCAGATACTGGCAATTGTCGCGCTGATCGCGGTCGGCATACCCCTCTGCACGGCAGCAGGCGAGGCGCTGGGTGGCAAGAAGGACAATCGGGCGATCGTCTGGGACGAAATCGTCACCGTGCCGATCGTGTTCCTGCTGGTGCCGCTTTCCGGTTGGATGGTCGCCCTGATCGGCTTCCTCCTGCATCGGCTGATGGACATTACGAAGCCACCACCGGCCCGACAATTGGAACAACTGCCGGACGGCCTAGGTGTGATGGCTGATGACGTCATGGCCAGCGTCTACGCCGGTCTTGCGTTGGCCGGCCTGGCATGGCTCGATCATTTGGCCGGCCTGGCGATACTATCCACATCTGTCCGCTGACACCTTGGGCGGCCGGGGTTAGAATCCGTGTCTCAGTCCGTTGTCCGTAGTCCGTGGTCCGTTGCGAGAGGACCAGTCGTCGCCGACTACTCACCACGGACCATGGACAATGGACAACGGACCAATTTCTCATGCCCGCAACCCTCCTCGACGGCAAGCAACTGGCTCAGCAGATCCGCGCGGAGCTTGCCGAGGAGGTCGTTGAATTCATCCAGAACAATGCCGTTGTGCCCTGCCTGGCCGCGGTGCTCGTGGGCGACGACCCGGCCAGCGACGTTTACGTCCGCAATAAACGCAAGGCGTGCGAGGCCGTGGGCATCGAAAGCCAGCTGCACCGCCTGCCTGCCAACGTATCGTCCGACGAACTGCTGAAGCTGGTGGCCAAGCTGAACAAGGACGAGGCCGTTCACGGCATCCTGGTCCAGTTGCCGCTGCCGCCGCAAGTCGACACGGGGCGCGTGTTGCTCGCGGTCAATCCGGCCAAGGACGTCGACGCGTTTCACCCGGAGAACGTCGGCCGGCTGGTGCAAGGTCGGCCCCGATTCCTGCCTTGCACGCCGCAAGGCGTGCAGCAGCTACTCGTCCGCAGTGGCATCGAGATCGCCAATCGGCACGTGGTGATCGTCGGGCGGAGCGAGATCGTTGGCCGGCCGCTGTCGATCATGCTCAGCCAGCGCGGCCCGGGCGGCGACGCCACCGTGACCCTCTGCCACAGCCGGACCCGCGACCTGGGAGCGATCACGCGGCTGGCCGATATCTTGATTGTCGCCATCGGCCGGCCGAAGTTCATCACCGCCGAGATGGTCAAGCGGGGGGCCGTTGTCGTCGACGTGGGCATCAATCGCACCGACGAAGGATTGGTGGGCGACGTCGATTTCGCGGCCGTCCGCGAGGTGGCTAGTGCCATTACGCCGGTTCCCGGCGGCGTCGGCCCGCTCACCATCGCGATGCTGCTCCGCAATACGCTGTTGGCGGCCGAAGCGCTGGAAACGTAGGCCGGCATGGGCTTTTTGCCGCTTCAATTGCTTTCCACGCGGGGAATGTTATCCTGATAGTTCTTGGCCACAGCGGAAATTTGTCGGCCCGAAAGTACATTCGCGCCGGTTCCGGCGCTTGGAGGATTTGAGTGATGACCGAGCCACATTCGCCCTTCTCCCTGGCCCGTATCTTGAAGGTGGTGCTGCCGGTGGCAGCGATCGCCGCGGTCGCCTATTGGTGGTCGTCGACCTTGGAAGCCACCGCCCGCAAGGAAATGACCTCGAACGTTGTCGCGCGGATGTTCACCGGCGAAAACGCGCCGGTCGTCGCGGAGATGAGCTTCGCCGACGCCGATAACGACTTGGTTGCCGATCCGCCGGCAGACGCCGCAAAGACGATCAATCCGGATGTGTTGGTGTTTTCCTACGTCGCCAGCGAAGACGAGAGTGGGGGCGAGGGGCCTTGGAAAGGGCTGCTCGCCGCGCTGAAGGAGAAAACCGGCAAGGAAGTGAAGTTTACGCACTACTCCGATGTGAATGAACAGCTCGAGGCGATGAGAAAGGGAGAGCTTCATATCGCCGGCCTGAATACGGGGCTCGTGCCGTTCGCCGTGGATCGCGACGGATTTGTGCCGCTGTGCACCCATGGTCGGGATGATGGGACATTCGGATACACGATGGAGATCCTGGTGCCGGCCGGCAGCCCGATTAAGAAACCGGCTGACATCAAGGGCCACAAGGTGACGTTCACGCGGCCCGATTCCAATTCCGGCTGCAAAGCGCCCTTTGTGTTGTTGATGGAAGAGTTCAAGTTGATGCCGGAACGCGACTACCAGTGGAGCTTCTCCGCCGGCCACGAGGACTCCATAAAGAAGATTGCCGCCAAAGAGCTGGAGGTCGCCCCAATTGCCAGCGATATTCTTGCCCGCATGGTGGAGAAGGGCGAAGTCGATCCGGCCGCCGTGGTGTCGATCTACAAGTCCGAGCGGTTTCCTCCGGCCACGATCGGCTACGTGTACAACCTGGCGCCGGAGCTGCGCGACGGCATCCGCGAAGTGCTGCTCGGTTTTAATTGGAGCGGCACCGACCTGGCGAAAGCGCTGGATCCGCAAACGACTAAGTTTGTTCCGGTCAATTATAAGGATGACTGGGCGAACACCCGGCGCATCGACCAAGTTATCGCGCAAGCCCGGAAGGCGGGCGGTAACGGGTCGTGATTCCGTCGGCCTTCACGAGAGAGTTACGGTGACGGCTGCCGCTGCCGCAACGCTTCGTAGAATAGCACCGCCGCGGCTGTCGACACGTTGAGGCTGTCGGCGATGCCGCGCATTGGCAGTCGAACGGCCGTTAAGCTCACGCCACGCCATGCGTCGCTCAGCCCGGTCGCCTCGCTCCCCAGCACAATCGCCACGCCCCCGCGCAGGTCAACGCCGGTGTAGCACGTATCGGCATCCGGCCGGGCGGCGACGATCTTCAGCCCGCGCACGGTCAGCCAATCCAGCGTCTCGGCCAACGTCGCCTCGCACGTGTTTGGCCGAAAAACTGTTCCCAGGCTCGCGCGGATCGTGTTCGGATTGAACAGGTCAGTTCGGCCCTCGGCCACGATGACCGCATCGACGCCTGCCGCGTCGGCACTTCGTAGAATCGCCCCCAAGTTGCCCGGCTTTTCCACGCCTTCGAGCACGGCCACCAACGGTTCGGCCGGTAACAGCAAATTCTCCAGCCGCCGCCGCGGCGTCTCCGCCACGACGACGATGCCATCGTCGCGATCGCCAAACGCCAGCTTGGCATACACGTCGGGCGAGACGGCCAACATTTCAGCGCCGCTCGATCGCACCGCCGCGACCGCCCGCTCGCAATCGCCCGATACGCACAACTCCTCGCACACAAACGCCTCAATACATCGCACGCCCGCCTCGACGGCTCGCTGCGCCTCCCGCGCCCCATCGATAATCATTCGTCCCTGCCGCTGCCGCCCGCGCCCGGTCCGCAATCGAGCCGCGTCCTTCACGCGAGGATTCTGCCGACTGGTGATGCGAAAAGGGGACTGGTCCATTTTTCGTCGCCCAGGCCTCATTCATGAACAAACGCATTCGAAAAATGGACCTGTCCCCTTTTCACGCTCTTTTGGCCGGCCGACCACGGGAACGCAGCGTCGATTCAAGACCAAGCTCGATAGCCGTATGAGCGACCCAATCCGGGCTTCCCAGCGGCGTGCCCTTTTGCGCGCTACGTCGCATCGCTGCCAACTCTGCATCGGTTTGCGGTTGGTTCACCAGTGCGCGCCAGTTGATCGGTCGGGGCACGGGCCATTCGGCCAGCAATGCGCGTTGAACCGAGTTTCCATACTCACGAATCCAGAGACTCGACCATCGCCAATCGGTGGCATCCAGAACTAGATTGGCGCGCAAAGGGTTGCGTTCCACGTATCGGACGACCCGATAAAAATGGTCGTCCTCTTGAATTGGAAACGACTTGAACCGACCTTGATAAACATGGCCAAGTCCAACCCGCTGTCGATGTAACTGCCAGCGCGTGGCATGCGTGACCGTCAATCGCTGAAAGAATTCAGCAATTTCGCCGTCGGTCCGCGGCCACACCACAAAGTGCCAGTGGGTCGGCATGACGCAATATGCGCAAATGCGCAGCTTGATCAGTTCCACCGTTTCCACGAGGATTGATTCGAACGCTCCGTAATCCCCTGGGTGGGAAAATAGCTCGTTTCCGCCCACGCCACGGTTGAGCACGTGGTACACGTATCCTCCGGGCGTATGGCGGGCAGCGCGGGGCATGACGGCAAGTTACTTGACGCGCCACTCGTCGTCAAACGAAAAAGGGGACAGGTCCAATTTCCGGCGACGCCACTTGCAGAGTCGCGCAACTTCTCGAAAATTGGACCAGTCCCCTTTTTCTTACCCATGCACGTCTTCACTTACGGCACGCTGATGTTTCCCGAAGTGTGGCGGGCGGTCGTTGGCCGTGAGTTTTTCGCGGTCGAGGGCGCCGCCGCCGGGTTTGCGATTTACCGCGTGCAGGATGCCGTGTTTCCCGGCATCATCGCGGCGACCGACGTGGATGCGGTTCGCGGCGTCGTTTATCTCGACGTGGACGAGGCGTCGCTCGCGCGGCTCGATGTGTTCGAAGACGATTTCTACGAACGGCAGGCGTTGTGGATTGCCTGCGACGACGGCCAGCAGCGGCAGGCCAATGCGTACGTCGTGCCGGTGCACAATCAAGCAGTGCTCACCGACGAGCCTTGGGACCGCGATCAGTTCGTCGCCAGCGGCGGATTGGATCACTTCATCCGCCGCTTCGCCGGCTTCCGCCGCGTGGCCGACAACAAATAACCCGGCCATCCTGGCCAGATTGACAAATAGCCCGGCCATCCTGGCCGGTGAAGCACCGACCCAAGATGGGTCGGCCATGTGTTCCGCCGAGCACCCCACCGCTGCTTCACTTCTGCGGCGTCTCGCTCTCGAAGATCACGCGGTAGATCGCATCGCGGTGCCGGCGGTACAGTAACAAGCCGGCGATCAGAACAATCAACAGAACGCAGAGCGTCACCGTCAGTTCGGCATCGCGGACCCACCGCGCCACGTGATCGCCAAACAGGTACGACAGGCCGAAGAACAGCCCCACGACGAGCGTGGCGCAGATCAGGTCGTAAATCAGAAACAGCCGGAACGGCAGCCGCACCACGCCCGTCGCCAAGTACACGGGCCCGCGGATTCCGACCAGGAACCGCGACAGCAGCATGACTTTGAGCGCGTGCTGCTCGATGGCCTCCTCGAATCGCTTCTCGCGCTCGGCCCCCAGCAGCTTGGCCAGGCGCGGATGGTACGAAAGCAGGTTGTGGCCCCAGCGGTGGCCGATCGCATAGATGATCGAGTCGCCCAACAGTGCACCGACGAGACACGCGGCGAAGGCCAACCCGGGGTGCAAATGTCCCTGGGCACTCAACACGCCGGCCAGGATGATCGCGATTTCCTCCGGTAGCGGCATGCCGCAGCCGGTGAGCACCAGGAACACCACGATGCCCAAATAACTGCTGGGATGGAAGAGCGATGCGATCATGAAAGCCATGCTCGGGGATGCGCGCCGGCTAGGTGCAAACAACCGTCAGTCTCCGCACGAAATATATCGGCAACGTATGTGTCGAAAAGCCGGCAATTTGCAGTCAGGCGGTCGAACGAATCGACGGGTGCCTGGGGTCGAGCGCGAGCGAGCCCCCAGACATGCGTCCAACTGGGGGCTCGGCCGAACCTCGACCCCAGCCACCAATTTACCATCCATCAATGATCCGCTAATTGCTGCCACTGACCGTTATCCAGGCCGAATGCAAACAGCCGCACGTCGCCGTCCCGACTGGCGGGGCAGATGAGCACGGCCGCCAGTTCGGGCCGGGTGGCACAGTAATCTGCCGTTTTCTCCGGGCCCATCACGTAAAACGCCGTCGACAATGCATCCGCCTCGGCGGCCGTCGGCGCAATTACCGTCGCCGAAAAAATGCCCTCCACTGGCTGGCCCGTGCGTGGATCGAGGATATGACCGTAGCGGCGGCCGCGGCGGCGGAAAAACTGCGTACCCGACCCCGACGTCGACAGCGATTGATCGCGTAAGCAGAACTCGGCCATTCGCTCCGCCGTTCGCAGCGGATGTCGCAGTCCAATCGTCCAGCCGCTGCCACTGGGCCGACCCGGCTGATCGCCCCGCGCCAGCACACTGCTCTTGCCGCCGTGCAGCAGATAGTCGCCCACTCCGCCCTCATCCAGTAGCTCCGCCATGCGATCCAATGCGTAGCCTTTGCCGATGCAGTTAAAATGGACCGTGATGCCGGGCCGGCGAAAAGCGACCGTCTGCCGCGCTTCGTCCAGGACCACGTCGTTCATGCCGACCCGCAGCAATGCCGCGGCGATCTCGGCCGGGTCTGGCACTCGCCCGCGCCGCCGCGAGAAACCCCACGTCTCCGACAGCGGGCCGCTGGTGATGTCCAGTGCGCCGTACGTCTGCTGAAACAGTCGTTGCGCCATCTGGAACACGCCGAACAGCCGCGGCTCGACCCGCACCGGCCCATTCGAGGCCTGGCGATTGATCTCTTGAACTTCACTCGCCGTCCGATAGACCGTCATCTGTTCTTCCAGCGTCTCGACCAGATCGAGCGCCGCGAAGACATGCTCCATCGAGTCGTCGTCGCGCGCGGCCGCCAATTGTACCTCCCACTCGCAGGCCATTGCCTGCCGACGAACGCTCACCAGCAGCGAGTCTCGCCCTTCGAAGGGCGGCCGCCGCGGAGCAACTTTCGCCAACGCGATCTCGGACTCCGAGCCGGTGTCGGCCGCGGTCGATTGACCGGCGAGGTCGGCCATTTCACTGGCGGCGGCCCGACCTTGAAGAAAGCTTCGTCGTGTGTGGCGCTCGTGAGTCATCGCCCTTTATTGTACCCGCGCCGCGAACCCCCGGTATTCACCGGCCGCTATCGATCCGCGGGCCAGGCGGCCGTATACTGCGGGGACTATCCCCATTTCGCTCGCACCAGGCACGACGTCCAGGAAATGTTACGCGAAATGGGGACTGTCCCCTTTGCCTCAATTCATAATTCCTGCCTGTGCCGCACCAATTGATCATCAGCGTTTCC
The DNA here is from genome assembly GCA_044868555.1 of Lacipirellulaceae bacterium. Lineage (GTDB taxonomy): Bacteria > Planctomycetota > Planctomycetia > Pirellulales > Lacipirellulaceae > JABDGM01. Next base: position 19,705 of record JBIOWO010000250.1, read on the forward strand.
GGCCTGCGGGGCATCGTGGGCGACAGCCTGACGCCCGAAGTGGCCTATCGTTACGCGGCCGCCTTTGCCGAACTGCTGCCGCCGGGACCGGTACTCGTCGCCCGAGACGGTCGCGCCAATGGACCCGCACTGCTGGCGCCCGTTTTTGCCGGGCTGTCGCAGAGCGGTTCGCGGCCCATCATGGACGGTGGCATCGCCGCCACGCCGACCGTCGGCGTGCTGATCCATGACCAGCGCTGTGCCGGCGGCATCCAAATCAGCGCCAGTCACAACCCGGCCGAGTACAACGGGATGAAACTGTTCTCGGCCGAAGGTCGCGTCGTGCCGTGCGATTTCGGCCAGCGCGTGCACGAACGCTTTCAGCAAGTGACAACGCACGGGTGGCACGCCCCTGAGCCCAAAGCGAAGGGCGTGGCTGAGCCAGGCCCACAGTCCACGCCCATCGCCGGAGGCTCTGGGCGTGTCACCCAACTCCTAGCCGACACCACTTCGGCCCACCTCGCGCTCATCGAACGCATTGTCGACGTGTCGCGGATTCGCGCCCGCCGGTTCCGTGTGCTGCTGGACGCCAATCACGGCTCGGGCAGCGTGCTTGGCAAGCCGTTGCTGGAACACTTGGGTTGCAATTTGGTTCTCGTTGGCGGCGAGCCGGACGGCCGATTCGCCCATCCGCCCGAACCAACTGCCGAAAACCTGGCCGGCGTGCTGACCGATGTGGCTCGCGTCAGCGCCGACGTCGGTTTCTGTCAGGACCCGGACGCCGACCGGTTGGCGATCATCGACGAACGCGGCCGCTACTTGGGCGAAGAATACACGCTCGCGCTGTGTGTCGACCACGCCCTTCGCCGCACTCCTGGCCCAGTCGTCACCAATTGCTCAACCAGTCGAATGACGGAGGACCTCGCCCGCAAATACGGCGTGCCGTTTTACCGCTCGGCAGTGGGCGAGGCGAACGTCGTCGACACGATGCTCGACAAGCACGCCGTGATCGGCGGCGAGGGCAACGGCGGCGTGATCGACCCGCGCGTGGTCCTGGTACGCGACAGCTTTGTCGGCATGGCACTAGTGCTCGACGCCATGTTCGCCCGCGAAATGCCAGTCAGCGCCCTGGCCGACGAACTGCCCCGCTACACCATCCAAAAAACAAAGATCGATCTCGCCCCGGAAAAGATCCCCACCGCGTACGCCGCTTTGGAACGCCACTTCCATGACGCCACGGTCGACCGCCTCGACGGCCTCCGACTCGATTGGGCCGGCAACAACGGCGGTAGTTGGCTCCTCGTCCGCCCGAGCAACACCGAGCCAATCGTCCGCATCATCGCCGAAGCAGCGACGGCTGATGAAGCGGAACGCCTGTGCGACGAATCAGCAGCCGCGATCAGCGTGATCCAATAGCCGCGAGCCAACGGCTCGCTGGCTGTTTCGCCGCCCTGTTCTGTGCCTTCAGTCGCGCCACTCGCTCACCGCGGCAGGTCGTCACTCGGGTCCATGCCGCGATAAGTCCGTGACAATCCGTGCAGCACGAGCGCCGCCAGGATGGATGGTCCGGCGATCATGCCCGCTGCGAACACGACGTACGCGTTGACGCCGACACCGGTCCACTCGACGATTCCGCGGGTGAGAGCGGCGGCGGTGAAGCCCCAGGCGGTCATGAGGGCGAGTCCGATCGCGAATAGCAGGCCCTTGCCTGTGAACGCGAGCATCGTCCGCAGAAAGATCTCCAGCCCCTCTTGTTGCACCCGGTACGGGTAGAGCAGGTAGATCAGGTTGTCGAGCGCGAACACGAGCGCGTTGAGCGGGACCATGACCAGTATCGCCGTGACCAGGTAGTGAGGCGTCAGCGAACGCGCAATGACGGCCACGGCCAACACGCCGCTTTGAAACAGCGTCGCAATCAACACGGGCGCGAACGTCTGGCCGATTGCCGCGGCGGCAGGCGTGATGGGCAGGCCCTTGAGGATCGCCAGGCGATCAAGGTCGCGGCGGAAGTCGAAGCGCAGGGCCGTGGGCAAGAGCAGGAACGTGTAGAACGCCAGCGTGCCCGCGGTGGACAGGAACGCGATGTCGGGGTCGGCAATCACAAAACACGGGGCACCGGCCAGCACGGCCGGGGCAATCATCGCCGTAAGCAGGCTGCCCCAGTGACGACGGGCCCCGACCAGTTGCCGCCAGGCCAATGCACCGGCGCCGCCGCAGCGCGGGATGCGCCGTAAGGGGCTTCGTTGCGGCCGGCGAAGAGCTGCGGACGACGACGCCGGCTCGTTCTGATTGTAGTCTGCGATCACATCGCCAGTTGCGCCATTCGCACTGTAGTTTCGTCTCTCTCGGCCGGCCACGCTCCCGGAGGTTACGGCATACAAGCCGATGACCGCGACGGCGGCCCCCATTACCACGGCCATCGCTGCCGCGGCGAGCCGCAGATTGGCGGCCGTGACACCGCCGGCGAGGACCAGGTCAATGAACGGCTGAAACGGCACTGCCACATGGCCGAAGACCGACGTGTTGAGTTGGACGAGAATGTCGAGCAGGCGCTCGAGGAGCCCCTCGCCCAGGTTGATCCGAGCGAACGCGTGTTCGCGCATCATCAAGGCGCCGACGGCAAATCCCCCGGCCACCAACCCCGCCACGACCACCGCGCGAAAGACCAGGAAGGCCGCGCGGCCCATGCCCCACGTGACGATGCCGATCCCCAGGCGGAGCATTTCCAACGCCAGGAATGCCAGCAACAGGCCCGTGAAGCCGAGCGGCAGGCAGCGCAAGTCGGGCAGCAGCAGAACGGTGAACAATCCGGCCTTGAGAATCGTCGTCACCGTGACCGAAGCCACCTGGTAGGCCACGAGGTCCCGTGGCAGAAGGGGCATCGCGGCCAACAGGTCGCGCTCCGAAGTTGTCCAGTCGAACGGACTCTCGGGGCGGAAGAAAGCCGGTCGCGCGAAATGCCAGATCGCGTACAGCGCCAGTCCCAGCGACAGCAGCGCACGCAGTGTTTGCTGGAAGGCTGCTTCGCGGAGCCAGACGGTCATCGCCGCGTTGCCAAGCCAGACGACCGCCAGCACGCAGGCCACGGCCGAGAGCACCAGTCGCCTGGGCTGCCTGATCCGTCGCCACATCCGCCGGCGGCGGCCGCGGCTTTGCAGCCACAGCAATTCAATCGTGGCCGGGTGCAAGGTGTGCGTCGTCATAGCGAGGTGGCGGCGAAGTAGATTTCCTCCAGGCTCGCGGCCCCCTCGACGTGCTCGAAACTCGTGCGGAGCTCGTCGATCGGTCCGAAAAATCGCTGCACGCCTCGATCCAGGATCAGGACGTGCGTGCACAGATCTTCGACCATCGCCAACATGTGCGAGCTGATCACGACCGCGGCGCCTTGGGCGGCCCGCTCTCGCAACGACCGCTTGAAGACGCGGATGCCCTGCGGGTCGAGACCGGTAAGCGGTTCGTCAAACAGGATTGCCTGGGGGTCGTGCAGATAGGCGCAGCAGATGGCGAGCTTTTGCCGCATGCCGCGCGACAGGTTGCTGGCCGGCGTGTCGCGCTTTGCGGTCAGCTCAAACTCGTCGAGAAGCGCAACCGTCTTGGCGTGAGCATCCGCCACTCGGTAGACGCTCGCGTAGAAGGTCAGGTGCTCGGCCACTGTGAGATCGGTAAACAAGGGCGCATCATCGGGCACGAAGGCGAGCCGAGACTTGGCCGCGATGGGGTTGGCGGCAACATCGAAACCGGCGATCGACAATCGCCCGCGGCTGGCCGGAATGATCCCGGCCACCGCCCGCATCGTGGTCGTTTTCCCCGCCCCATTGGGTCCGATGAGGGCCAACAGCTCGCCCGGCTCGACGCGAAAGCTAATGCCTCGCACGGCAACGTGTTCGGCGAAAGCCTTGTGGAAATCGTCGACTTCGATCACGCGAAAGTCCCTTGAAGGAATAAGGGCGATGGGTGGCAGGCTTGCCCGCCGCGGCGGGTAAGCATGCTACGTTCGGCTCTACAAGTTTACGCCGTGGCCGGCCGGCCGATCGTAACCGCGGCATGGCAGAACGCGCCCCGGACAGGATGCGAATGTGCCGAAAGGAGCGGTTGCACGGATTGGCCGTTCAACCGTGGCGTCCCTGTCAGCTTGGTCTTACCTCTCCGCAACGACGGCGATTTCGATCCGGTGGCCGATCGCGTGGGCGTAGCGGCGAAGCGTTTCGATCGTCGGATTCGGACCTGCCATGTTTTCGAGGCGGGAGAGGTTGCCAACCGTCATTCCAGTTCGGTTAGCTAGCTCGGTCAGGGAAACATTGAGTTGCTCACGGATTGTCTTCAGTTCGGACACGATGGCGCCGATCTCGCGTCGTTCGGCCAACAGCTCGCGCCCAAGTACTTTGTTGGCGTCGATCCCGGAATCTTCTTCGTCCAGCGCCGCGCGGTATCGCTTACGCTCTTCGTCGGTTTGCTGACGAACGATTCGATGGCCAGTTCGCTTCTCCGTCATAGTTCAGTCCTCGACTTCGTATGCCGTCACCGGATGCACCGTTACCTCATCCATCCACTCGAACACAACGGCAATGTAGCGTCCGTCAGGCGTGAAGCCGAAACGCATGGGGCGCCCACTGCTTCTACTTGTCCTTTCCGCAATGAAGTTTTCCATCACGAATTCAAAATCCTCCTGCGTCAGGCCGTGTTCGGCAACATGTTCGATGTTTCCGCCGTCCCCCTCGAGCCAGAGATAATCGAACCACGCCATGTTTATCGACTTCCCACGCCCTTATCATAAATGATAAGTCACAACGAGTCGTTTTGCAAGGGATAGAGGGGGAGAAGACTTCGTCCGCATCATCGCCGAAGCGTCGGGCGCAAGTGAAGCGAAGCGCCTGCGCGACGTATCGGCAGCCGCGATCAGCGCGAGCAAATAGCCGTGAGCCAAAGGCTCACCGGCTATCTTGCGGCCTTTTTCTCCGCCTTCTGGGCCGCCATTCGCAGCGCCACCAGGAACGGCACCGGCTCGCCGCCCAGCGCGTTGAGCACCGTGCCGCCGGCCGTGAAGACGTGCGTCACCCAGCTCGGCTCGCCGTATTTTTCGAGCGCCGTGCCCCCTTCGCCGCCGCCGATGTACACCTCGACGCCTTCCTCGTTCATCCGCTTGAGCTGTTTCATAAAGCGCCGCGTACCTTCCTCGAACCGCGGGTCTTCGAACATGCCGAAGACGCCGTTGTGAAACGCGACCGCTCCGTCGAGCTTCAAGAACTCGCCGATTTCGTGCTCGAACAGTTCGCTCGTCTGCGGGCCGATGTCGAACTGCTGATCCGCCGGACGCAGCTGCTCGCGGACCGTGCCGTCCTGAATCACACTGTCCACCGGCAGCACAAACTTGATCCCCTTTTTGCGGCCGTCGGCGATCATCCGCTGCGCCTGCTCGATCCGCTCCGGCGCAATGTAGTACGGCTTGTCCTTGTGGGCCGGGTCTTCGGCCACTCCCAGGCAATAATCCTGGCCGTCCAACAGAGCGGCCGCCTTCCGCAGCGCCATCGCCAGCGAGCCGGCGGAAAACACACGGATGATCTTGCCGCGATTCACCATCGCTTCCAAGTCGTCGAGCTTGTCCGTCTTGAGCCCACTGAACACAACAAGCTGGGCATCGAGGCAGCGGATCATCGGACCTTCGAATTCCTCGGCCACGTATCGGCCGAGCACGGCTCGCTCCATCGCGGCCGGCACCGCCAGGCTGCACGCGTCCAGACTGCCAGCCGACAAAGCCTCGAACACGAAGAACTTGCTCAGCTTCTCGGCAAACTCATCGGCCAGTTTCGCGAGCTTGGGGGCAATCGACGGCAAGTCGGCCGGCTTGGCCTTCCACAGCGCCGTTTCGATCGTGTACTTGCGTGTGTTTTCCAGCATCAACACTGCGCCCGGCTTAGCGTCGGCGATTTGCTTCGCGACGGCCGGCAAGATCGTCGTCGTGCTCTCGTCGAGCCAATCGCCAACGAGCGGCACGTCGGTCTTCAACAATTCGCCGACGCGTTTGGCCACCTTGGCGAGCGAACCCTCCGGCTTGCGGCCGATGTGTCCAAAAATAATCTGCTTCCAGCCGTGCTTGCGGCCGAACTCCAAAGTGTCCACCATCGAGCGCAGACGAACGTCGCCGTCGCCGATCTTCTCGCCCGGCTTGGCGTCCAAATCGCCGCGCACCAACACGGGCGTCCCGCTCGGCAGTTCCTGAATCGACGCCAGCCCCGGAATCGCGCGAATATAGTCGGCCAGCGTCAGATCGGGCGCCGCTTTCCGTCCAGCCAGCAACGTCTCACACCATTTCACCATTTCCTTTTCCGACACGGCCATCGTGTTGTCCTCCACCGGCGAATTCTGGATACTTAGATACTCGATGTCAGAAAGCAAGTTTCGGCTTCGCACATCTAGCATCCAGCAACGAGGTTGGCTTGGTCAAGACGCTGCATCCTATCGACACGATTTCCAGCCGCATTTCCCCGGATAACGAGCGACGTGTCCACCTGGTGCGCGCAGTGGAACCCGAAGCAATCGGCCTCACACAAACGGTCGTTGATCCAGCGGCAGCCACCGCGCAGGCTCTCGCCGAACCGCTCGACTACCCTCCGCTCTCATTGTCAACGGTCCCCGGCGACCGCGTGGCCGTCGTTGTCGATCATGCCGTGCCGCGTGCCGCTTCCATTGTCCGCGGCGTGGTCGACGCGCTGCACCATGCGGGCATCGACGATGACGGAATCTCGATCGTTACGACGGACAGCGAATTCGGACGGCGGTGCAAGGCGGAGCTCGACGGCGGCGCGGATTCGGCCATCCACAGTGTGACGCACGATCCCGACGACGAACTCAACCTGTGCTTCGTTGGCATCCGCAAACGGCGCGAGCCGCTCCGCGTCAACCGCACGATTTACGATGCCGACCTTGTGCTGCCGATCGGCTGTGCTCGGCTCGATAGCTGCGGCGCGTACGATAGCCTGTTTCCTTCGTTCGCAAGCGCGGAGGCCGTCGACCGCTATCGCACGCCGGCCGGACACGACACGGAGGCCGGCCACGCCGACATGGTCCGCGAAACGAACGAGGCCGGCTGGCTGATTGGCGTCTTCATGGTCGTTCAAGTGGTGCCGGGCGCAGGCGATACGGCGGCGCAAGTTGTGGCTGGCGAGCCGCAATCCGTGGCCCGCCGCGCCGCCGAGCTGTGCCATTCTCTATGGGTGCTCCGCAGCCCGCAGCGCGCGAGCCTCGTGGTTGCCAACGTCAGCGGCGGCTCATCGTCGCAGACGTGGGAAAACGTAGGTCGGGCGCTGGCCGCGGCCGAGCGGCTGGTGGAGGCGGATGGAGCGATCGCGATTTGCACGAACCTCGAGGAGCCGCCGGGGGAGTCGCTCGGCCAACTCATCGGCGCTTCGGATCTGGCGGCCGCCCAGCGGAAGATCGCGCACGAACACGCGGACGACAGTTGGACGGCGTGGCAACTAGCTCGCGCGCTGCAGCGCGGCCCCGTGTATTTCCTCAGCCGGCTCGACGCCGATACCGTAGAAGAAATGGGTATGGCTCCGGTGGCCGACGTCGACGAACTGGTCCGCCTCGCCGGCCGCCACGAAAGTTGCATCGTGCTCGACGACGCCCAGCACGCGGTGGCCACTGTCGACGGTGAAGAAGATGAACGCTAAAGAATTTGCGCTATTCCAGCGTCAGTACAGCGCTCTCCGTGGCAGAGGTGGTTACGTCGAGTTGGGCGAGTGGGCAAGCGTGACGCTCACCGGTGCCGATCGCCAGAAGTTCCTCAACAATTTCTGCACGAACGACGTGAAACGCCTCACAACAGGGGAAAGTAGTGAGGCCTTCTTTACCAACGTCAAAGGCAAGATCATCGGCCACGGTTTGGTGACGTGTCGCGACAACGAGTTGGTGGTAATCGGCCCGCCAGCACAGGGCGCCGCCCTCGCCGCCCATCTGGATCGCTACGTGATTCGGGAGGACGTACAGGTTCGCGACACGACGGCGGATCGGACCTATCTTCTCGTGGCCGGCGATGAGGCGGTGCGCGATAAGCTCGGCGACGTGGCATGTTTTCCCTGGCAGTTGATTGACGCCGCTTTTGTATGCCTGCTGGAAACGACGCCGACCGAAATCGCGACGATCGCGGCCACGCTTGCTGCGTTCGCCCTCGAAGCGTGTGAACCGTCCGTGTTCAATTCGCTACGCATCGAAGCCGGTGCTCCGCTCTTCGGCGTCGACTTCGACGAGCATAATTTTCCGCAGGAAGTCGGCCGCAACGCGCAGGCGATCAGCTTCACCAAGGGTTGCTACCTGGGCCAAGAGACGGTTGCCCGCATCGACGCACTCGGCCACGTGAACCAGCAAATCGTCGGCGTCGCATTTTCGGGCCAAGACGTGCCGCCGATTGGAGCGGAATTGACACACAATGGGGCCAACGCCGGTCGGGTAAGTTCGGCCACGTCGTCACCGGCACTCAACCGGCCGCTCGCGCTGGCCATGGTCCGCCGCGAGCACAATGCGGTGGGCAGCAAATTGGAATCGGGCGTCGGCCCATGCGAAGTTATCGCCCTGCCCGTCACGCCACGACCCGCGGCGAGTTAGCGATCGTCCGCCCATCGTGATCGGCCAGCCAATTTTGCACACGGGCAAGCACGTCCTCATCCGCCGGCACCTGGTCCACAACTTTGTAACCACCCGCGTCCAGCCCGGCCGCCAACGCGCGCAGTCGCTCGCCCATGCGTGCCAGGAAATCGCATTGCTCGCCGTCGCTCAACTCGCGGCTCAGTAATTGTGTCTCATTCGCCAGACGCTCGCGGCACAGCGACACCAGCCGCCCGCGCGAAGCCTTGATCATCCGCCCATCGCAATACGCCCGCCGCAATTCACCCGCCGCATTGAACTGATAAACCGGATCGGCGCCAAGAAAGATGCTCACCGCGCCGCCCGCGCGAAATCCCGCGACCACGTGCTCGCCCGCCCTCTCGCCAACCGGCGCCAGCTCGATCCGTTCCACCAGCGCAGTCGCTTCGCGGAACAAATCTTCGCGGTCAGTTTCGTCGCGGGCCATCCGGCCAGCATAGCAAAATGACACGGCGTCGGGTGCCTGGGGGCGAGCGTCGGTGGGTGGGTGGCTGGGGAAACGCCCAGGTCCCGGCCAAAATCTGGGGCGTTGCCCCAGCCACCCATCAATCTCGGCTCAGACAACGGCCGGCTGTTTGAACGGCGTCTCGCTTACCGGCGCCGTTTCCGACTGCCAGCGGTCGACGTCGAGCTCGAGCGGCTTGCGATCCGAATGGCCGATCCGGCGAATTTCCTCGCGGACACGGAAAGCGGCCTCGACCACTCGCACGTCCCATTGCTTCCCGGCCCCCTCGTGAAGAATGTTGTCGAGCTTTTCGTCCGGTATGCCTTTGCGGTACGGCCGGTCGCTCGACATGGCGTCGATCGAGTCGGCCACGGCGACGATGCGAGCCAGGTACGGACATTCCTCGCCCTTGAGCCCGTCCGGGTAGCCGGCGCCGTTCCACGCCTCATGGTGGTGCCGCACCACAGGCAACACCTGGTCCAGTTGCTTGACGCCGTCCAGAATGCGGCAGCCCAGGTCCGGATGCGTTTTGATGTGCTCCAGCTCCTCCGGCGTGAGCGGTCCAGGCTTGCGGAGCACTTGGTCGTCGATCCCGATCTTGCCGATGTCGTGCAACAGCCCCGACAGGTAGATCGTATTCATGTCGTCTTTGCTGCAACCCAGTTCGCGAGCCAGGCACACCGACAAGCGGGCCACCCGGTCGCTGTGACCGCACGTGTAAGGGTCCTTGGCATCGATGGCCGACGTGAGTGCCCGCACGACGCTGGCAAAGAACTCGGCCTGTTCGCGGTACAGCGTGATGTTGCCGCAATGGATGCCCAGGATCGTGGCCACGCTGGCCATCAGGCACGCTTCGACCGTCCCAAACTCCACTTCGCTGTTCGTGATGTCGCCGGCCCCCGTGTGGTTCAGCACCAGGAGCCAGCCGAACACTCGGTTCCCTTCGCGAATCGGCACCGAGATCAACTCGCGAATCTCCGGGTAGAACCACGTGGGCGAATTGGTCGCCGCCCGATTCAGCACCAACGGCTCGGTGGCCACCCGCGGGCCCAGCCGCTCAATGAATCGGCCGAACTCGTTTTCGTCGAGCGGGCATTCGCCGTGCAGTATCAATACCGGCTGCACTTCCATACCCCGATCGATCGCCTCCTGCTCGTTCAAGTCGCTGTTCCCGTCGAACCAGATCGCCACGCCCTTGGCCGGCACCACCTCAGCGAGCCACTGCACCGACAGGCCGCACAGGTCCGTGACGGTCTTGGAAATCGACAGGTGCTCCGTCAGCCGGTGCAGTAGCGTGATCTCTTCAAAGGTCGTCAGCAAATGGGACGACAGATCGGCCAACTGCCGCTTGAGCTGGGCCTGCGCTTGCTGCAGCGTCGTCTTCTCGGTCACGGCGGAGGCGACTTCCTGCACGGCGTGTGGATGCCAGGGCATCCGTCCCTGGGCCCATTGCAGGGCCTGCTCGACCTCCACGCCGAATTCCATCGCCGCCAATTTGATTTGATCTTCCCGCTCGACCGGTTCCGTGACAAACGTCGCCACGGCCACCAGCAGCGGCTCCGTCGGATTGACCGGCAGCGGCACCGCCATCAACAACAGCGGCGAAACTTCGTCGACGACTTCCGGCCGGCCTCGCTGGGCGATCTCGTAGAGCGCCGCCATCCGCTTGTAGGGATCCACCGGCAGATCATCCGTAGCCGGGCGGACGACGTGACCGGTCGTGCAATCAATCACTGAAAACGACTGGCCGAAGGCCCGCTCCAACGCCCGCACCACTTGCTGGCCGTCGGTGCGCAGAATTTGATCCGCATCGGCCGGCACCGACAGATGCTCGTTGCCCGCGACTCCGGGCGCCAGGACGGGATCATCGTAGATAGTCGCCACGACTCGTCGTCTCCGCGGTCGTACAGGGGAACCCCGTCGGCGATGTTCCGCGAGCGGAAAACGCCTGCCAAGACCGACCCTACGGGGACTCCACAATCCAAGATTAGGTCACGCAGTATTGCGTCGAGCGACGCCTTGTCCGGTCGCGAAGTGAACCGGGCCGGATATTCCGCCCATAGCGTCGATCGGAGCGGTTGGACCGGTTATGACAAGAAGAGATAGGGCAAGACGGGTGGCATGCTTTCGCGGCGCAGCCGCGTAAGCATGTATTCCTGCTGTGACGTTTTTATGCCGCCACAACATGCCTACGCCGTGACGCGGCGAAGGCATGGCACGCAACCTGAGTTACGCTCCGTCCATCGGCCGCAGGCGCTGTTTGTACCGCTGGCTGGCGCGCTGCAGCACCGCCACTTCCTCCGGCGAGAGCTCCGCCAGGCTCGAATCGTGGAGCCGCGCAAGAATGTCGTCCACGCGCGCGTCCTCAAACGCCTCCTGTTCGCGCCGATTCTGCTCCGGTCGTCGCTGCTGATGCTCGACCAGCACTCCCTCCTCCTCATCCTCGGCCGACCAATCGACGTCCAGCAAATCGAGCCCTTCAGAGCTCACGCGGTAGCCCGCCGGCTCACTCGAGGATTCCGGCGCCGCGCTCGCCGCCAAATCCTGTCGCGCGCTGAAAAACAGAAACGTCCCCAACGTCACCAGCGGAATCCACATCGGAACGCGGGTCACCACCTCGCTGCCCAGCGTCAATAGCGACGATGCACACAGGCAGACGGCAATCACCATCGCCACGCGGGCGGCCACCACTCGCGCGGTCCGCCGCCCGACCGCCGGCCAGAGCATCGCCCGCAACACGGGCCCGCCGTCGAACGGATACGCCGGCAGGAAATTCAAGAGCATTAGAATCCAGTTCAACCACAGCGTTAGCTTGGCCGCGATCAGCCACAATTTGTCCGGGTCGACCAGATCGTCCGGCGTGGAAATCGGATTCAGGAGCCCCGCCAGATGCGTGTCGCCCGCCGCCGCCAAAACGATCGCCGCCAACACCGCCAGCAGCAGATGCACAATCGGTCCGGCCAGCGCGACAAACAGGTGGACTTCCGGCTCATCCGGCACGCGCGGCGAAATCAGCCCGCCGACAGGCCCTAGCACGATCGCGTCGATCTTGCCGCCGACCCGCAGGGCCGCCAAGGCATGGGCCAGTTCATGCAGCAGCACGCTCGTCAACAGCACGGCGACCGTCAGCACGCCGGCGGGCACCATATCTGGCAGCGAGCAGGCCACGGCCAGCACGGCGAACAAGAGCAGAAAAATGTGGACGTAGACCGGCACGCCGAACCAGCGGCCCAAAGGCAAGCTCCAGCGTTGGACACAGCACACCGACATGGCGGGCCCCGGCATGGGAAGACGGCAACATCCGCGCTCGACCACCTTAAATTACGGCCGCCACCCGCAATTCGTTCGACACGCGCCGCTGCCGAATGTATCCTACCAGCCCGGCCAATCGTCGGCAAATACAGTGTAAGAAGTCCGCAGAACTCGGCCCTTAAATACATAGCCGATCCATCTTGGGTCGGTTTTTCCGCAATACATAGCCGACCCATCTTGGGTCGGTTTTTCTGCATCAATTAGCTGTTGGAGTAAACTGCATTCGATCAATCTCGGCCAGGATGGCCGGGCTATCTGCGTGACCGGCCATGATGGCCGGGCTATCTATCATTGCCGGATACTGTCACCGAGGTCTTTGACGATGGCAAACGAAATTCGCACGCTCCTGGAAACCGGCCGCTTCACCGTCGTCGAGGAAATCGTCATCCGGCCCGACGGCCGCGAGGCCCGCTGCCAATACGTGAAGCACCCGGGCGCCGTCGCCATTCTGCCGCTGGTCGACGATCGGCACATCTGCCTGATTCGCAGCCGCCGCCTGACCGTGGGCAAAACGCTGATCGAAGTGCCGGCTGGCACGCGCGAACCCAACGAAACTCCCCTCGAAACGGCCCGCCGTGAGCTGACCGAGGAGACCGGGTATCAGGCCGCCCATTTTGAACAACTGGCGGTCTACTACCCTTCCCCGGGCGTATTGAGCGAGCAAATGTGGGTCTACGTCGCCCGCGAGCTAACCCCCGGCCCGCCCGCCCGCGAAGCCAATGAGGAAATTGAAAACCTGGTCGTCACCTGGGACGACGCGCTGGCCATGCTCGACCGCGGCGAAATCCAGGACAGCAAGACGCTGATCGCACTGTTAGTGCACGACCGCAAACGAGGCAAAGAGCAGGCGTAGCGTGGGTCGAGTTCCACGAGACCCACCAATTCTTCCTATTAGCGCTTGACGTTATTAGCGCGGTACGTTATTATTGAGTAATGATCCGCAGCTTTCGCGACCGGGAAACAGAAAAAGTATTCCGAGGCGAAGCACGAACGCGGTTTGGAAAGGCAGTTCAGCGGACAGGGTGGCGAAAACTCTTGCTCCTCAATGCAGCTGAGTCGCTCAATGATCTTCGATTCCCGCCGGGAAACCACCTGGAAAAGTTAACTGGGCGTCGCGCCGGTCAGTACAGTATTCGCATTAACGATCAATGGCGCATCTGCTTCCGTTGGCGCGATGGTGACGCGTATGACGTCGAAATCGTCGATTATCATTAGGAGTTGATATGAGCCGCCCCAAGAAATTGCCGCCGATACATCCAGGCGAGATTCTGCAGGAAGAGTTTCTTATTCCGCTTGGAATTAGCCAGTATAGGCTTGCGAAGGAGACGAGCGTCCCGCCGCGACGCATCAATGAAATCGTGCGCGGACAACGTGCAATCAGCGCCGATACGGCTTTGCGGCTAGCACGCTATTTCGGCATGTCTGAACGTTTCTGGCTTAATCTGCAGGCTCATTACGATTTGGAATTGGAGAAAGATCGGCTTGGCCGTCGCCTGGATCGTGAGGTACACGCACTCAAGCGCTCGGATCGTCGGGCATCATAACCCGATCGGGAATCTTGTCCACCCGTTAAATGGGCTGACCGTTGATGGGTCCTGGACCTCAACTACCCTCACTCCCACTTCTTTCGCAACAGCCGCTCCTCGATTTTGTAGGCGTGATGCAAATCGTGCAGCGCCACGTGCCGGAACATGATGAAGACGCCGTAGTGCGAGTACTCGTCGTGTGTGGCAGTGATCGCCCATTCGTTCGGCGTCAGCGTGCGAAGTCGCTCGACGAGCGCTGCCCGCTCTCGGTCGAAGCGGTCCATTTCGGCGTCCAGGTCGAGCTTCAAGAGCGCATCATCCGGATCATCGCGCGACGGTTCATACGATTGGATGTGCGGGGCGGGCTCGGTGAGCATCTGCTCCAGCCGCCGCACCACAAGAGGATAGATCGCCGGCAGATGGACGGCGTGCTCGTGAGCCGACCACACGCCGGGCGTCGGCCGACGCGTCCGCAGCTCCGGCGGCACCTCGTAAATCAATTGTCGCACCAGTGCCGGCCCACGGGAAAGTTGATCAAGAATAGCGGCGATTTGAACGGGCTCGGGCATAACGAATGAGTGGCGACGATTCTGTGGCCCTCAACCCTAGACCTTCGACCCTCAACTCTGGCTCACTCCACCGTCACGCCCTTCGCCAAATTCCGCGGCTTGTCGGAGTCGCAATCGTATCCGTCGTCGTCGACGACCCTCAGTACGACAATTCATCCTCTTTCAGTTCTGGCTGCCCGGGACCCCGGACCCGGACAACTCGAACCTCATCACCAACGACTGTGTAAAGTGCTCGATAGCATCTACCCGTGGTGTCTTAAAGAGAATCTGCCGAATCTCGCGGTCGCTGCCTTCGGCTTCGGGAGCCAATGCCTGACTTATTGCCTGCCGTTTGAGCCGGTCGCAGGCGTCAAGAAACGCCAACCACCAGCGGTAAGCTCCGTCGGGCGATTTCTCTTTTATCCAGTCGTAGATCTGCTGCGCGTCAGCTTCCGCTCGCGGGAGTGTCCGGACGATATATGCCATGGCCGGCTAAATCCGGTTCCGCTGACGAAATTCGGCTGCGAATTCCTCAATCGGCCGGCCGGTTTCGCCGGCATCCATATCGCGTAGTGAAGCGCGTACCGCCAAGACATTCCGCTCCAACTCCTCCCGTGTGAGGTTCGTTGCACGCCATTCCACATACAGCTCATCGAGTGTCTGATCGCACCCGCCATTGCGCACACGCTCCTCCGCAAACTGGTAAAAGCTCTGCAGTTCGTCAGTTGTCGCGGCCATGTTTCCACGCCTTTTCAAACAGAATAACACGGATCACTAGCATTGTACGCGAACCACACTGAACCAGGCAATCAACGCTACCGATCTACCATCACTCCACGGTCACGCTCTTCGCCAAATTCCGCGGCTTGTCGACATCGCAACCGCGCAGAATTGCCGCGTGGTAGGCCAACAGTTGCAGCGGCACGACCGTGACGATCGGCTGCAGGAATTCCGGCACCGGCGGCACGCGAATGATGTCATCCGCCAGCTCGACCGCGTGCGAATCGGCCTCGTCGACGATCGCGATCACCGGGCCGCCGCGGGCCTTGATCTCCTCCATGTTCGCGATCACCTTCTGATACACGCCGCCCCGCGGCACGATGAACACGCTCGGCGTGTGCTCGTCCACCAGCGCGATCGGGCCGTGCTTCATCTCGGCCGCCGGGTAGCCCTCGGCGTGGATGTAGCTGATTTCCTTGAGCTTCAGCGCCCCTTCGAGCGCCGTGGGGAAGTTGTACTGCCTGCCCAGGTACAGGAAATTGTTGCTGGCGGAATACTTGGCCGCAATCCGGCGGGCCTCGTTGTTCGTCTCCAGCGCCTGCTCAAGGTGCCGCGGCAACTCGCGCAGCTCGTCGATGATCCGCAAGCCGGCCTCGTAACTCAAATGCCGCATCCGGCCAAAATACAGGGCCAATAGCGCCATCACCACGCACTGCGACGTGTACGCCTTCGTCGACGCCACGCCGATCTCCGGCCCGGCGTGCAGATACACGCCCCCGTCCGCTTCGCGGGCAATCGTGCTGCCCACTACGTTGCAAATCGCCAGCGTCGGATGGCCCTTGCGCTTCATCTCGCGCAAGGCGGCCAGCGTATCGATCGTTTCGCCGCTCTGCGTGATGGCGAACAACAGCGTGCCCGGCGACATCGGCGGGTTGCGATATCGCAACTCGCTCGCGTACTCCACTTCGACCGGAATCCGCGCGAACGCCTCGATGATGTATTCGCCCACCAATGCCGAATGCCAGCTCGTGCCGCAGGCCGTCAGCACGATCCGGTCGATGTTGCCGAGCTGCTGCGGCGTGAGATTCAGGCCGCCGAACACCGACGTGGCTTCGTCCCGATTGATCCGCCCCCGCATCGCGGCCTCGACCGTTTCCGGCTGCTCGAAGATCTCCTTAAGCATGTAATGCGGATAGCCGTTCAGCTCGACCTGGGTGGAATCGATCTCCAACCGATTCTCTTTGTGACGGATTTGCTCGCCATCGCGATGGATGACGCGGATCGAATTCGCAGTCACCACGGCTAGTTCGTTGTCGGCCAGATAGACGATGCGATTGGTGTGGCCCACCAGCGGCGAGCCGTCGCTGGCGATGAAGTGCTCGCCGTCGCCGATGCCAAGCACCAGCGGGCTGCCCAATCGCGCCGCCACAATCGCGTCCGGCCAATCGCGGAATACCATCGCCAAACCGTACGTGCCACGCAACTGCGCGAGCGCCGCCTGTACGGCATCCACGAGCGGTGTATACCGATCCGCGGGCGAGACCGCTTCCCCAGGACTGAGCTTGCCGAGGCCAGCGGCCGGGAGCGAACTCCGCGCATCCAACTCGCTGGCCACCAATTGAGCAATCACTTCCGTATCCGTCGCACTCTTGCAGTAGTAACCCTGCTCCGCCAACCGCTCCTTGATTTCGCGAAAGTTCTCGATGACGCCGTTGTGCACGAGCGCCACAACCGACTCGCCGCCAACGTGCGGATGCGCGTTTTCATCGGTGGCCGGGCCGTGCGTGGCCCACCGCGTGTGACCGAGGCCGACGTGCCCGCGAGCCGGCGCCGTTTCGAGCTTGGTCGCCAGGTCGTCGATCCGACCGGCCGTCTTGGTGATCTCAAACTCGCCGTGATCGATCGTCACGACGCCGCTGCTGTCGTAGCCGCGGTACTCAAGTCGCCGCAAACCTTCGATCAGAAAATCGACCGCTTCCTTGGGGCCGATGTAGCCGACAATGCCGCACATGAGAATGGATTGCCTCGATAGCAGGAGGGCGCCTGGAAACCGCCTAATTCTACGTCGCGGCGCGGCCAGTTCCAACGCCGCACGGCACCCCGTGCATGCTTTCCTCGCCCGCCCGCAGAGGGCCCGATTTCAATCTACCGCGAATCGGCAAATTCGGCTAAGAACGTCGCCGGTCGGGGTCTGGTCCATCTTTCGGCCGACCAGGCACAGCTTCATGCACCACTGTCGACCGAAAACATGGACCTGACCCCTTTTGCCTCCATTGTGAAGGATGTTCAAAAAATGCCTCGCCCATCGGCCGCTTCCGGCAAGCTGCAGAGCTACGTCGTGATCCCCGCCCGCTTCGCCTCGACCCGCCTGCCGCGGAAAATGCTCCTCCGCGACACGGGCAAGACGCTCCTCCAACACACCTACGAAGCGGCCCGCGCCGCCCGCCGGCCGGCCGGCGTCATCGTCGCCACCGACCATCCCGAAATCGCCCGCGAGGTCGAGCGCTTCGGCGGTCAATGTGTGATGACCAGCACCGATTGCCAAAGCGGCACCGATCGCGTCGCCGAAGTCGCCCGCACGCTGCCGCGGGCCGACATCGTCGTCAACGTGCAAGGCGACGAGCCGGAAATGTCGCCCGACAACATCGACCGCGTGATCGAACTACTGGAACAAGATCCGTCGGCGCCGATGGCCACCCTGGCCACACCGCTTCCCACCGCCGAACAGCTCACCAACCCGGCCTGCGTGAAGGTCGTGTTCGACAACAACGGCCGCGCGCTCTACTTCAGCCGCAGCCCAATCCCATTCCTCCGCGATCCTCCCGCCGCTTGCGGCTTAGCGGCCTTCAACGACCCACCGCTATTCTTCCAGCACCTCGGCATCTACGCCTTCCGCCGCGAGACATTACCGCAAATCGTCGCGCTGCCTCCGTCCTCGCTCGAGCAGGCCGAGAAGCTCGAACAATTGCGGATGCTGCAATCGGGCGGAACGATCCTCGTCAGCGTCGTCCGGCACTGCTCCAGCGGCATCGACACGCCCGCCGACTACGCCGCATTCGTCGCCCGCCAGAAAATGGCCGCTTAGCGTCGCCTACCGCTTGCGGCTGAGCGCGTCTACAATCGTCCCGTGATCACCCGCGCCCACGAACCCATCCCGCTTCCGCTCCTCATCACCGGCGTGGCCGGCGTCGCGGGCTACAACGCGCTCCACTATTTCCGCCACCGTTACCCGGGCCAGGTCGTCGCCATCCGCCAGGAAGACAACTGGCCCCTCACGGCCGACGGCGTCATCCCCTGCAACGCCGAAGACCACGGCCGCCTGCGGGCCCTGTTCGACGAGTTCGAATTTCGCTCGGTGCTGAACTGCGCCGGCAACTGCGCATTACGGGCCTGCGAGCTCGATTCGCGCCTCGCATGGCGAACCAACGTGGAAGGGCTTATCAATCTTCTGTCGATCGTCGTCGAGCGCAATCTCCGCCTCGTCCACCTCTCGATCGACCTGGTCTACTCCGGCGCGCGATCGGTCCCCGCTCCCCACGCCCCACTCCCCACTCGCCCATACACCGAATCCGACGCCACCGACCCCGTCACCGTCTACGGCAAG
>JBIOWO010000251.1:0-5306 GCA_044868555.1 Lacipirellulaceae bacterium
TAAAGTGCGGTGTCCCCAGTTCCCATGGGCCCTTCATCGTCGGCGAGGAAAGCGGGAGTAACTGGATCAAAGACTCCCCACCCCTCGGCGGAGCCATCCTGAAAGGTGTCAAGCTCCGTGGGGGAGACTGCCCAGCACCGTGCCTGGCTCAGGAAAATCGTCGCGATCGCCGTTGCGCACGCGAGTCGCGTTGCTACAGATTTAGGCGCAGACTTCAACACGATGGCCCTTCAACTGTCCCAAGTCGCTGTTGCCTTGCCACCGCGGAAGTACACGCTGGCAGGCTCATTCATTGTGATTATTCCGACGGCAATCGTCAAGAATTCTGCACCGGACGCGATTCCAGAACGCAGTATTAACGGCACTGGATCAGCACGTGCGGGGCGCGCTATTCGTCGCGAATCCAGACGAGCGACTGTCCGCCCCCGCGAGCCCGTCGCCGCCCAGCGCCACCGCCGCCGTCGCCTGCACCGTCCTCGTCGCCGCCACCACTGCGATTCGCAACCAGGCGATTGTTTCGCGCGTAGTTGGGGATCGCCGTGAGCGGCGACCCATCGGTAAACTGGCCGCGGATAACCAGCATGCCGCCCAGCAGGTCGGGGTTCCATTCCGTGGTGAGCTCGGAGTCGCTCCCGAGAACGCCATCGGCATTATTCCCGTCGACGCTCTCGATGTTGTACACGAGCGGTCCGTAGCGGAGGGCGACGCGGCCGCGGTTGGCGGCGACTTCGTCGCTGCACTTCACGCGCTGCACTTTCATCGGCAGGACCAGCTCGATTTTGTCGCCGGCCTGCCACGTGCGTTTGATGACGGCGTAGCCGTTCTCGACGACGGGTGTGACGGATGTGCCGTTCACCGAAATGGATTCAATTCCATCCGCTTGCGGCGTGCTTGTGTACAATTCGCTCACGCTGCGTTGGGGCGAGCGAATGCGAACGGCGAATTCTTTTTCCTCCGCTGGGTTGACGGTGATCGCCACGTTTCCGCTCCACGGATAGTCGGTTTCCTGGACCATCTCGACGTCTGTGCCGGCGACGTCATCGACTTTGACGGTGCCGCCGATGAACAAGTTCACATACAGGCCGTCGTGGTCCTTCACGTATGTCCAGGTGGGAACCATCAGCAGCGTTCTGGGGATATTGCCGACGCAGCACGGGCAGGCGTGCCATGGATAGCGCGGGAACCCGCCGACGAGTGGATTCTGGTAGTAAAAATTCTTGCCCTCGAAATCGTAGGAGCCCAACAGCGCGTTGTACATCGTCTCTTCATAGAGGTCGACGTACTTGGCGTCGTGATACGACAGATTCATCTTGTATTGGAAGAAAATTTGTCCGCAGCTTGAGCACGATTCACAGTAGGCGTTGTTGCGCAACGAATAGTCAGGGCCGAACCCCTCAGAAGTTTCGCCGCTGCCGATGCCGCCGGTAACGTAGTACTTCCTGTTGGTGATATTGTCCCACAGCGACATGACGGCGCTGCGGTAATCGAGGTCGCCCGTTTCGGTGGCGACGTCGGCCATGCCCGAATAACTATAGACGGCGCGGACGGCGTGGCCGGCCGCTACATACTGTTGCTGAACGGGCACATGGCTCTGGTCGTACTCGCTGCCGTCCTTGCGGCAATCTAGCAGGAACTTGGCCAGCTCGATGTAGGGATCGCCCCGGCCGCCACCTTCCATGTCGTTCACGAAGCGGCCGAACCGCACGAGCGCCTGCTCCATTTCCTGATGACCGTCGTACCACTCTTTTTTGCCGGGTCCGAGATTGGCCACCCAGCAATCGGACAGCTTTTTGGCGGCGTCATACAAGCGCAGGTCGGTGCCGTCGGTGAGCGTGTAGTGGTTGATCGCCGATTCGATGAAGTATCCGGCCGTGTATCCCTCGTGATCGGCGCGGAATCGTGGCGACCAGCGCTGGCGGCGATCGTCGAGCGTGAACGCCGTCTGCAGGTAGCCGTCGGGCTCCTGGGCGGCCAGGATTTTGGGGATCCAATCCTCAAGCGTGTCCTTCATTTTCTGCTGCGCGGCGATGATTTCCTCGTCGCCCTGGGGATCGACCATCAATGCGATGCACATGGCCTCGACCGTTTGGTGCACCCAGGCATTGGAAAAGACGTATCCTCGATGCTGGCCCGCCGGCTTTCCGGCCAGCTTGTTGGCGGCGTCGACGAAGTTGTCGATCCCGCCCGCGCCTTGCCGCAGATTTGTCGTTTCGATTTGCTTAATGCAATGCGGGATCCAGTTGACGACGAGCACCTTGGCGCGATGATTCCACAGTGGGCTGTTGATCTTATAGCGCTTCGTATAGACAACATCGAGCGGCTCGGCAGGCGGCGGGGCGTCGACCTTGACCTTGAGCGTGGATGAATCGGACAGGTCGCCGTCCTTGGCGGTGAGCGCTAACACGTAATCGCCGATTTGCGAAAACGTAGCCGACGTTTCGGCGGCGTTGGCATTTTCAAACTTGACGTCGCCAGGGCCGGATGCCTTGCTCCAGGTGACCGTGGACGAATCGTCGGCCTGGCCGCCGAGCGTCTTGATGGCGCCATTGAGATACGTTTTGCCGCCCAGCACGACGATCCGATCGACGCCGGCTGCGACCGACGGCGGAAACTTCGGCGACTTGCCCGAGTCGTACACCTTCCATTCCAGAATGCCCGTGGAGAGCGTGCCGTCGGAATCGATCTCCAGCCGCAGCTTGGGAGTCGTCACTTCGGCGAAAGTGGTGGTATTGAAGCGATCCGCCTCGACACCCATTCCTTCCGGCTGATTGACTTCGACAAACTTGCCGCCGTCCCAATAGAGCACACGACAGGCCTTCGGCAACCCGATTCCCTGCCCGTCGGCCCACCAGAACACGTCGATCTTGTTGGTGCTGATCGGCTGACTCCAATCGTATTGGACCCATTGCGTGCCGGTACGATTCCAGTTTCCGTAGGAGCCGCGACGGCGATCGCGCGATCGGCGCGGGCTATTGCCGTCGTTGAGCGACGTGAGCGATGTATCGCCGGAGACAAACGAGCTGGACGGCTTGGCCACGGCGGCCAGGTTGACGCCGGAACTGGCCCTGGCCGTTTCGTCTTGCTGCGCGAACGTAAGTCGCGCGAGCATTGCGACCAACACCGCCACACAGAAAATCGATACTCCACCAGAAATCAAGGTTTTCATCGCTGGTTCCCTCGGTGATTGAGTGCGTGGGAGGAAAAGTTCTATTTCGTCACGGTCCCGGAGGAAGAATCAAAACGCCAGTTGGCGACAGGATCGCCGGCCAACATCAAGCGCGGCTCGAGCAGTTCCGCCCCTCGCAGCCGGCGGTTGAGTTTGCCGCGGATCATGCCTTTCGCTCTCCCGTCCCAGTTGCCGACCGTTTCAAAGACGCCATAATATATAAGTAGTTGGAATTCAGTTTACGTTATCTTGTGCACAAGGTCAATCAACGGGTAACCGCCGGATGAGTTCCATACAGGTTGATGCGCATCGTTATCAGGGCCTAATCTGGCCGTCGCGGCGCGCAGCTTTGATTGACAGTATCCAACGTGACCATTAGCATACCCACCGAGCCATCCATTCCGGTGTCAAATCCTGGCTGGATTGGGCGTCGCGTCTTGTTAGGTCTTGCTGCCGCCTTCGTGATGCGGACATGCGACGCACACGCGAACGCCCTTGCCGTGCACTGACGCGGCTTATCCCATGAAGCTTGCCGAGCGTGTTTACGAAGATCTGAGCTCGCGGATCGAGTCCAAGGAGCCGCTACCGTGCAAGCTGACGTTCTCGGCACTGGCGAAGCACTTTAAGGTGAGCCTGACGCCGGTCCGGACGGCGGTCAAGCGGTTAGTGTCGGACGGTTATCTTGTGGCGCTCGACAACGGCCGGCTGCAGGTCAGCGACGAGCTGCCGGCGAAACGCCGAATCAAACCGGACCTGCCGCTCGAGCCGCCGAAGGATTATGAGGCGATCATCCAAGCCGATATTCTCCGGATGAGCCTGGTCGGCAATTCCCATTACATCCGCGAGGCCGCCGCGGCGGAAAAGTACGGCATTGGCCGCACGGTGCTGCGTCCAATCTTCAGCCGTCTCGCGGGGAAGGGACTGCTGGAGCATGTTCCGCGCTGCGGGTGGCGAGTGCGGGCATTCGACAAGACGGACTTGAACGACTTCCTCGAGATGCGAGAGGCCTTGGAACTCAAAGCGTTGGAAAAGGCCCGGCCGATGCTCAAGAAGGAAGTGCTCGAGCAATTCCTCGAAGGCAATCGGTCGCGCGGCGATATGCAAATGGGCGCCTTGAACAACAACCTTCACAGCTATTGGATCAAGCTGTCGGGGAACCGTTACATCATCGACTTTTTCGAACGGCAGGCTCTGTATTATACGACGCTGTTCGACTTCGCCGCGCCCGAGGCGCATGTTGTGGCCGAGATGGCTGGGCAGCACGTCGAAATCCTCGAGGCGCTGATTGAGGACCGCTGGATCGAAGCGCGCAAGGCCCTCATCCGCCATATCCGCGATCAGAAACCGATCGTCCAGCAGTTAATGGATCAGGTTCAAAAGAACTCGCGGAAAGCGAAGCAGGACCAGGCGAGCGCGTGAATCGCTGGCTGCTTGCTCTCACAACGGCGCGTGACACATTTGGAAAAGTCGTCTAAAAGTTGGCGTCGGCTACCTGCCCATCCCTGCGGTTCGTGACCGACCTGAATAGTGGATTGAGCTCGATATCGTAGCTGATGGTCCGCACTGATCCATCGCAAAATGCCGCAATAAATCCGCTCGGATGCGGGCCACCAAAATGATCGCAGCCGAAGCATTCCCACCCATTGCGAGTGTCGTCCCTAAGCGGAGTTAGCGGCGTGTCATTCTGCGGGGCGCGCCGCGAAAACCTTACCCCTTCCCACTCGTTGCCTGCATGCCACCCGAAATTGTCGCCCCACGAGCCGCCCTCGTACGCATTTGAGGCCACATATTTCTCGGCCAGCAACATGGTGTGCGAAGAACCGTCCGTAATGTGCTTCATGCCAACCAATGGATTCTTCCAATCCGTGTTTGGAGCGCACTTCTCTCTCAAATCCTGCGGAACGATAGCGCCAGTGTAGTTTGGACCTCGATTCACCCTTGGATTAATGTTCGGGACCGGTGTGAGACCTATGTTGGGATCTCCCCCGGAATCTGTGTCGCCCCCATTCCCCGAGTAATCCGAGAGCATTTCGCCGGTGGCTGGCTGCCAGGTATAACGCAAAGTGCGCGCCCGCCGGCTTGGGCAGATTGCTTCCGTCGGGCCGCTTCGCATGACGATAAAATCGTTCTTTTCACTCCA
>JBIOWO010000252.1:0-3480 GCA_044868555.1 Lacipirellulaceae bacterium
ATGGCTTGCGCGTAGGGATGGTTTTCTTGAGCGAAAGACCAGCCGGTTATCCAAGCGCCGAACGACGTGGGGAGGACGACAACCAGCCAGACCGTCAGGAGGTACGCCCACCATGTGGCCAGGAGAAGTGGCAGGGGCGCGAACAGGAATGTGACCAGCGGATGTCGGCCCCAGAAAGTGCGTGAGTGGTACTGGTTGGCGGCGAAGATCGCCAGTTGCGTGGAGTCGCCGAGTTGTTGTTGCGCGTCCTGCTCCAGTTGAGGTTGCAGCTTCCTTGCCGCGCCCATGGTGGAATTCCTTTCTTCGAGAAGGTCGAGGAGATGGTCGTCCAGTTCCCAGACGAGCCGGTTGATGTAAGCGCGCGGGAGGCCGCGGCGCGCCAGTTCGGTGCGGAGCTGGTCGCGATGTTCATCGTGGTTTAAGGGGGTCAGGTCCATGTTTTCGGTCGGCGGTTTTATAAGTGGCATCGTCTGTTGGCCGAAAAATGGACCAGACCCCGGGGAAAGGGGTCAGGTCCATGTTTTCGGTCGACGGTTATGAGTTGGGCTTCACGGATTGGCCGAAAAATGGACCAGACCCCTGCAGGACTTGGTTAACGGCTTCGGCAATGCTCCGCCAGGCCGCGGTGCGGGATTTGAGGCGCTTCCGGCCGGCGGGCGTGATCCGATACACGACGCGGCTGCGGCCGGCGACCATTTGGCGGCGGCTGGCCAGGTGGCCGTCGTGTTCCAGGCGGTGCAGGATCGGATAGATACAGCCTTCGCCGAATTCGAGCACTTGCTGGCTGGCCGCTCCGATGGACCGCAGCAGCTCGTAGCCGTGCATCGGCCGGCGCGACAGCGATTGCAGCACCAGCAGCTCGGGCACGCCGTTGAGGTAGTCGGGATTGGTGGGTCGTGTCATGGGGCGGAGGTATACATCGGGGTTCGAGGTATGGCAAGGGCAGAATGCGGAAGCAAAGGGGGCAGGTCCGAGTTTTCGGCAGTCGGTTATGAGCTGGGCTTCACGGGTTGGCCGAAAAATGGACCAGACCCCCGCTGGTTTGCGGAATTTGACGGCGGTGCTTACACTCAAGGCTTCACCGAATCTTCATCATTGGTCGGCGATCGGAAGGGTTCGGCCGTCGCTGAATGGGCACCTGCGTCGGTGGGTAGCAGCTTGTGCGAGGCGGCCATGCGAACAGCGACAGAGCGCGGCACGCGCTATCGACGGTTGGCGATCGAACGGCTCGAGCCGCGGCTGGTGATGGATGCATCGCTGCTGCGGATCACCGAGCTCGTGGCATCGAACGACAGCGGCCTGGCCGACGCCGACGGCGAACATTCCGACTGGCTCGAAATCTACAATTCGGGCGGCGACACCGTCGATCTGTCGGGCATGTATCTGACCGATAAGGACGACGATCTTACCAAGTGGACGATCCCCAACGGCGTGAGCATGCCGGCGGGCGGATACCTGGTGGTGTTTGCATCGAACAAGGATGGCGTGCTGGCCGGCGGCGAGTTGCACACGAACTTTGTGCTGTCGGCAGGCGGCGAGTTTCTGGCGCTCGTAGGCACGGACGGGACGACGATCATCGACCAGTACACGCCGGAGTTTCCCGATCAGCTCGAGGACATCTCTTACGGCCGGACGATGCTGGACGCCGGCGCGGCGACGACGCTGCTCACCTTCGGGGCCGCGGCGAAGGCGATCGTGCCGACGTCCGGTGCGTTGGGGCTGACGTGGACGGAGGCCGATTTTGTCGACACGGGTTGGCCGATATCCGGGCCGACCGGAGTGGGGTACGAGAACAATCCGGGCGACGCGGTGAACTACACGAGCCAGATTCAGACCTATGTGCCGAGCGGCATCTCGACGGCCTACATCCGGGTGAAGTTCAACCTGGCGTCGCTGGCCGATATTGGCCGGCTGACGCTGCGGATGAAATACGACGACGGATTTGCGGCGTACATCAATGGCGTGCCGGTGGCCGAGTCGAATGTACCGGAGACGCTGCAGTGGAATTCGTCGACCGGGTCGGATCGGCTGGACCCGGAATCGCTAGTGTTTCAGGACTTTGACGTGAGCGCGGCAATCCCCAGCTTGCGCGTCGGCGAGAATGTGCTGGCGATTCACGGGCTCAATGCGCCGACGGGGTCCGATATGCTGATCATGCCGGAGCTGGTCGCCCAGCCGATGGCGATTACGGCGCCGGAGGAATTGGGATATTTTCACGTGCCGACGCCGGGCTACGGCAACGGGACGAGCGTGGCCGGCTTCGTGGCCGAGCCGGAGTACAGCGTGCCGCACGGCTTTTACAGCACGTCGCAGTCGGTCGCGATTTCGACGCCGACGCCCGGGGCGATCATTGTCTACACGGCCGATGGCTCGACGCCCGAGGTGGATGCCAGCCTGCAGGTGACGAATGGCACGCTGTACACGGGGCCGATTGTGGTATCGAGCACGCGGACATTGCGGGCGCGGGCGTTTCGGTTCGACTATGAGCCGTCGTTCGTGGAGGCCAGCTCGTACCTATTTGTGAACGACGTGGTCAATCAGTCGCCGGCCGGGCAGGTGCCGGCGGGTTGGGCGGCGAGCGGCACTAATGGCCAAACGCTGGATTACGGCATCGATCCGGACATTATCAACCTGTACGGCGCACAGGCGGTGAAAGACTCGCTGTTGTCGATCTCGTCGTTTTCGATCACGACGGACCTCGCGAACCTGTTCAATACGTCGACGGGGATCTATGTGAACGCGCAGAATCGGGGCCGGTCGTGGGAACGGCCGGCCACGGTGGAGCTGATCAATCCGGACGGCAGCCTGGGCTTCGAGGTGAACGCGGGCCTGCGGATTCGGGGCGGTTACAGCCGGAACGATTTCAATCCGAAGCACGCGTTTCGCCTGTATTTTCGCGGCGAATACGGCGATTCGAAGTTGGAATTTCCGCTGTTTGCCGACGAAGGCGTGGATGAGTTTGACGTGCTCGATCTGCGGGCGGAGCAGAATTATTCCTGGTCGTCGGAGGGCAACGTGCAAAACTCGTTTGTCCGCGAGGTCTTTTCGCGCGACACGCAGCTCGCGCTGGGCAGCAAGTCGACCCTCAGCCGGTATCATCATCTGTACATCAACGGCGTGTATTGGGGCCTGTTCATGACGCAGGAGCGCGTGGAGGAGGCATTTGCCGAGTCGTACTTCGGCGGCGACGAAGAGGATTACGACATTGTGAAACACGGCCTGGCCGATGTTGGTGGGACGGAGATTTCCGAAGGCAACGACGTCGCCTGGCGGCAATTGTTCGACTACGGCGAAGCGCTGGCTGCGAATCCGGTTGCGAATGCGAACGTGTATTGGACGATGCAGGGATTGAACCCCGATGGTACGCGGAATGAGTCGCTGCCGGTGCTATTGGACGTCGATAACCTGATCGACTACATGTTGACGATCTTCTACACGGGAGGATACGACTCAGCGATTTCGCGGTTCCTGGGTGAGAAC
>JBIOWO010000253.1:0-67363 GCA_044868555.1 Lacipirellulaceae bacterium
TCGTTTCACGAGGGAGACGCGATGCAGCCGGCGGCAGGCGGAGGGTCGACGGAGCGGGGCGCTCGCCTCGGGAATTCGGCGAAGCCCGCCGATCAGGATGCCGATTCGGCCGCCGGCTACGAAGCCGTCATTCGCCAACTCGAAGAAGAGCTCCGCGGCACCCGCGTAGACCTGCAGAGCACGATCGAGGAGCTGGAGACCTCCAACGAAGAATTCAAGGCCGCCAACGAAGAAGTCACCTCGATCAACGAGGAGCTGCAGTCCACCAACGAGGAGCTCGAGACGTCCAAGGAGGAGCTGCAATCGCTCAACGAAGAGCTGCAGACCGTCAACACCCAGTTGGAGCAAAAGATTCAAGAGCTCGAATCGACCTATAACGACTTGAACAACCTGCTCACCAGCACCGACGTGGCCACGATCTTTCTCGATCGCCGCTTCCGCTTGAAGCGGTTTACGCCGGCAACCATGCGACGGCTGCGGGTGCGGGAAACCGACGTCGGCCGGCCGATCAGCGACTTCGCGTCCAATCTCACGGATGCAACGCTGCTCGCCGACGTGGAACAGGTGCTGGACCGGCTGCAGCCCGCCGAGGCCGAGGTTCAAGATCACGCCAGTCGTTGGTACTTGCGGCGAATCGTCCCTTACCGCACCGAGGACGACCGCATCGACGGCGTCGTGATTACCTTCACCGACATCACGACGCGCAAAGAGCAGGAACACGAGCTCCGTGAGCTCAACGAAAACCTGGAACAGCGCGTCGCCGAACGGACCGAGCAAGCGCGGCGACTCGTCGAGGAAGCACCCGATGCCATGATCGTCGTCGACCGCGCAGGTCAAATCCTGCAAGTCAGCCGGCAGACCGAGCAGCTATTCGGCTACCCGCGCACGGAGTTGGTAGGCCGATCTCTGGAAATGCTCGTGCCGGAACGCTTCCGTGAGCAGCATCGCGAGCATCGTGCGCAGTTTTTTTCCGATCCGCACCCGCGGCCGGCCGGGCTGGGACTGGAGCTATCCGGCCTCCACAAGAGTGGAAAGGAGATTCCCGTCGAGATCCAGCTCAACCCATTGGAAATGGACGGCCAGGTCGTCACGTTCGCGGCCGTCCGCGACATCACCCAGCGGAAGCAGGCCGAGCAGGATCGGGCCGGGCTAGCCGCCATCATGCAGGACGCTTCCGTCGCCATCTACATCCTGGAATTGGACGGGACGATTCGCAATTGGACTCGGGGTGCGGAGCTGCTCTACGGTTACGCCGCAGGCGAGGTCGTGGGAAAAAACGTGGCGCTGTTCGTTCCCACCGATCGTAGGCACGAAATTGAAGAAACGCTCAAACAACTACAGGGCGGAGTGACGATTCGTGACTATGAAACCGTGCGGCGACGCAAAGACGGAACGCTCATCCACGTGGCTGTGACCAAATCCCTCGTCGAACATGACGGAAAGGTTACCGGCATTTGTACCGTCACTCGTGATATCCATGAGCGAAAGCAGTTGGATCAGTTGATGGCCGAGCTGGTAGACGCAGAGCGGCAGCGGCTGGGTCGCGAACTGCACGACAGCCTGGGACAACAGGTCAGTGCCTTGGGAATCATGGTCACGACGCTCCGACAACGTCCCCCGGACGAGGCACTGCCGGCAGACGCCCTCGGCAAATTGGAAGTCAGCGTCGAGGACGCTAAAACCCAATTGCGCTTATTGACCAAGGGCATGTTCCCAGTCGACGTCGATGCCGACGGACTCCGCGTCGCCCTCGACGATCTCGCCGAGCAGACGCGCCAAAGCTTCGGCATCGACTGCCGGTTTGAATCTCCGGATCCGATTCCGCTGAATGACAACTTCGTGGCCACGCAATTGTATCAAATCGCCCGTGAAGCCGTGCACAACGCCACCAAGCACGCCGCGGCCCGTAACATCGTCATTCGCCTCGACCAGCCGAACGCTCCACGAATGACCATCACCGACGACGGCTCGGGACTCCCGGGCGACGTCGAGCGGTCGGCCGGAATGGGCCTGCGGATCATGCGCCATCGCGCGAGCCTGATCGATGCCGCGTTTAGCCTCGGCTCGCGCGGCGGCGGTGGGACCGTGGTCGGGTGCAGTTTGACCGCCGCTCCGTCGCCGAGGAACCCCATTACCCAGTAGGACGCCCGGCATGGCGCGCGACATCGTCCCCGCAAAACAGAACATCGCGAGGCGCAAGCGGCACGCTCCGCAGCGCCCCACCCGCATCGTCATCGTCGACGATCACGAATTGATGCGCTACGGCCTGCGGCTGATGATCGGCAACGAGCCGGAAATGAAAGTCTGTGGCGAGGCCGCCGACGAGCAGGGCGCGATCGCCGAGGTCCGCCGCCACCATCCCGACGTCGTCGTCCTCGATCTCACGCTGAAAAAAGGCGACGGCATCGCGCTCATCAAGCGGATCAAGGCCGTCGATCCCGCCGTCCGTATCGTCGTCTCCACCATGCACGATGAAAAAATCTACGGCGAACGGACGTTACGGGCCGGTGCCGCGGGGTACGTGAACAAGCAGAGCCCCGCCGGCACGATCCTGCAGGCGATTCGTCATGTGCTCGACGGAAAGCTGTGGTTTAGCGACGAACTAACACAACTTGTCCTCCGACGCGCTTCCGATGCGGAAAGTTCGCACCCCGCGTCGCCCCTCGAAGCTTTGTCCGACCGGGAATTGGAAGTCTTTCGCTTGATCGGGCAAGGACTGGCCACCGCCGACATCGCCGAGCGATTGCACGTCAGTCCTCGTACTGTCGATACCTATCGCGAGCGCCTCAAACGCAAGCTCCACATAAAGTCCAGTGTCGAATTGCACTTTCAAGCCGTCCACTCGGCCCTCGAGCCGACCGCTGCCATCACGACGGGCGGGCCGTCGTCCAAGAGAAAGCGCCGGGGAAAATCCGGCTAGCGGGAATCGTGCTTCGTCCTGATGCCGGTCTGCCACTGCCGTAGGTCAGGCTTTCGAGCCCGACGTCTCTGTGTTGCTTGTCAGGCTCAAAACCTGACCTACTTAGGAACGACTCAAGAATAACTTCGGTGATTGTTTTCTCGAACCGATTTCGACCAGGATGCCGTTTGGCCGCAGGCCATCATTCACCGTAGCCTGGGGCACCGCCCCAGGATTTGACGCCCACGTCGTGTTTGGCCGAAAGCCATATTCAACCCGAATTCATTGGACGGTCGAGCCGGATGAATATGGCCGTTGGCCAAAAACCTCGGTACGCATCGCGTCTCTGTGGCGTTACCACAGGCTACGGTGAAGCAGGCCTTCGGCCAAAAATGCCGAAGTTATTCTTGAGCATGTCCTTAGCTGGCGGCGTACGGGAATTGAAACACTCTTTGGGTGGCACGCCCTGAGCCTAGGCCAAAGGGCCTGGCCCAGCCCGCTAGTACATTTGCCACGCCCTTTCAGGGCGTGCCACCCTGAATTCCCGGACACCCTCACTTAGCTCGGGAACCACGGCCCCCTCCTGGGCCGCTTGTGGTGGAATTTCGTACAGAATAGGTGTTGCTCCCGGCAGCGCCCCGTCGATACGGGAGAATGCCGCGAGATTTGCGACCGTGAGTGCCGGGCTAATTACGAAACCAAGGGCGTCGTCGCAATTCTGTTTACGTTGGGGCAGGTTGCGGCGGCGTTCCTTTTTACCTCGCCACGAGCGGATGACGGTCAGGCTTCGACAGGCCACGACCGTGTCGGTCGTGCATTGGTCGATCACTGGAACGCCGTCAGTAGAATCCGGACTCGGACATACCAGGGGCCAAGTCTCTCTTATCTCGCGGCGGCGTAGCGTTCGCCGACTGCTTTCCAGTCGACGACATTCCACCAGGCCCCGATGTAATCGGGCCGGCGGTTCTGGTAGTTGAGATAGTAGGCGTGTTCCCACACGTCGAGGCCCAGGATGGGCGTCTTGCCGATCATGTAGGGGTTGTCCTGGTTCGGCGTGCTTTCGACGGAGAGCTTGCCCGACTTGTCGACGCTCAGCCAGGCCCAGCCGCTGCCGAAGCGGGTCGTGGCTGCCTTGGTGAATTCCTCCTTGAACTTGTCGAAGCCGCCGAGCTCCTTGTCGATCGCCGCGGCCAGATCGCCGGTCGGCTTGCCGCCGCCCTTGCCGCTCATGATCAGCCAGAACAGCGAGTGGTTCGCGTGCCCGCCGCCGTTGTTGCGGACGGCGGTGCGGATCGCCTCCGGCACTTTTTCAATGTTGCGGCACAGGTCTTCGATGCTCTGTTCGGGCAGGCCCTTGCCCTCGAGCGCCGCATTGACGTTGTTCACGTAGGCGGCGTGATGTTTGTCGTGATGGATCTCCATCGTCTTGGCGTCGATGTGAGGCTCCAAGGAATTTGCCGGATAGGGCAGGGGGGGCAATGTATAGGCCATGGTTCGCTTCTCCTCTCGAAAATCTTGGTGAGCGCAGAAATCTCCCTCGGCTCAACCTGCAAGATACCGCCGCCGCGGGCGTTTGACAATCGGCCTGAAGAGGTGGCCGAGGCGGGAGCACATAGCCGACCCATCTTGGGTCGGAGCGTTGCGCAACGCGAGCCGCGGGAAAATGGAAACTGGCGCCGGCCTGAAACCGGCCAAGATGGCCGGGCAACGTTCTCCGGCCAGGATGACCGGGCAACGTTCTTCGGCCAGGATGGCCGGGCTATATCTACTACTGATTAGTCGACAAGTGTCGTGACTTCGATGTCGCGCAACAGCCTGGCCAGTTGCTCGCGCTGGCGGTCGAGCGCTTCGAGCTGTTCGGCGAGCTGCGTCACCACGGCGAGATTCCTTGGCCGCCGCTCGTCGCGCGACATTCCAGCGAACGCCTCGTCCAGCGCGTCGGTCGCGGGGATTGAACCTGCCGCGGCGGGCTGTTGGGTAGCCAAAATGGTCCGTAGCATCCGCTTTGCGCCGCGCCGCCGCACCGCTTTGCTCGCCAGGCCGATTTCAATCGGATCGTGTCTCATACTTCATGCTCGAAATAGGGAGATGCGTTGCGATGTTTTCGACCGACATCGATCAAATGTCGTTACTCCTGCGCCGCCGCCGCGGCCGCGCTGGCCGGCTCCGGCGTCGCCGGCCGGCCGTCGTCCTCGCGGGCCATCAGGTACGACTTCAAGCTGCCCAGCAGCCGCCGCGCCTTTTCCACGGTGGCGTCGCGTCGCCGGTCGCGATCACGCCGCGGCCGAATCAACACTTCGATCCGCGTCTCAACGTACGAGCCCGCGGCGAAGCCCTGCGTGTTCGCACGGGCCTGATGACTCTGCGAGAGCTTCAAGTGGATCAGGAACGACATCGACCGATCGCCCGCCCGGCGATGCGTGGTCGAGTGGCTGTCGTTCACAACCATCTCCAGCTCGTTCTCGTTGGTTTTGAGGATCTTGGCCTCCTGATCGGCGATGAAGCCGCGTAGTTTCTGCACGGCCACCTCGATCGGAACCATCGTCACCAGGGTCGTCTCGACGAGGGCGCTGCCGCCCCAGCCTTGGAACGGCCACCATCCGCGCTTCACTTTTTCTTCCATCATTCCGTCCCCCAATTGGACCACCTGGTTTCGGCCTTGGTCTTTCGCTTGCAAGAGGGCCCGATCCGCACGTCGCAACATGGTTTCCGGCGTGTCGCCGGCTTGCAGCTCCGTCACGCCGAAACTGGCCGTGATCGACTTGCCGTTCAGGCACGAATGTTTGACCTCGGACATCGCCTTGCGGATGGCTTCCGCCTTGCGGGCCCCGGCGGCGTTCGTGCAATCGGCACACAACACCGCGAATTCCTCGCCGCCATAACGGGCCACCAGGTCGCCCGACCGGCACATCGACTTGAGGAGCGACGCAAACGTGATGATCGCCTCGTCGCCCGCCTGGTGCCCGAACGTGTCGTTGATCGCCTTGAAGTGATCGATATCGGACATGATCAGGCTGCACGGCAGATTCGATTCCTGGTGGGCGGCGACGAAATTGTTCAGCATCCGATCGAATTCGGCCCGATTCGCCACCTGGGTCATCGGGTCCTTCGCTACCTGTGCGTGGAGCGCCTGGCATTTTTCCTCGAGCGACGTCTCCGACGACACGTCGTGCAGCAGCACGGTGGCGCCGTGGATCGCGCCGTCCTGGCCGCGGACAGGAATCGCGTGCAGGTCGACCGCCACGAACCGCCCCTGCCGCCCCATGATGCTCACTCGCCCGAGCCATTGCACGCCGCTGGTGATCGCGTGCGCCACGGGGCAGTCGTCGTTGGCGATCCGCTGCTCCTTCGCGTTGCACATATCCATCAGGCTGGGGATGAACGTCCGGCCGGTGGCGGCGCTGCCGCTGACGCCCGTGAGCCGCTCCATCCCCGTGTTCCACAGCACGATTGTCGCCTGGCTGTCGACGAACACCACGCCGTCGTGCATGTT
The DNA here is from genome assembly GCA_044868555.1 of Lacipirellulaceae bacterium. Taxonomy (GTDB): domain Bacteria; phylum Planctomycetota; class Planctomycetia; order Pirellulales; family Lacipirellulaceae; genus JABDGM01. The sequence goes on from JBIOWO010000253.1 coordinate 6,393, forward strand.
GTCGATCAGCTTCTTCTCGAACAGAGCGACGGTCGATTCGCGGACGGGTTCCTCCCGCTCGTATTCGACGATCGCCGTCCACGGCAGTGGGCTGCCGGTCTTTGGCAGCCGGCGCAGCCAGCGATGGGCCAGCTTCTGCGTCAGCACGTTCTGGTCCTGCTCGAACAGGGCCTCGAACTGCCGCACCAACTCGGGGTCGAACTGGCTGCCGGCGAATTCGTACAGCTCCGCCAGGGCTCGCTCGCGGGAACGGGCCGGCCGGTAAACGTGATCTGTCGTCATCGAATCGAACGCGTCGACGATCGCCAGCATCCGCGCCGCTAGCGGTATATCCTCGCCGGATCGCGCCTGCTTCTCGTCCCGGCAGGCGTACCACGACCGGCTGTGCTCGACGATCTCGAGCACCGTTGGCGGCACGCCGCAGCTCCGCAGGATGTCGATCGTCAGTGTCGCGTGGCGCGACATGTGCGCGATTTCTTCCGGCAGAAGCCGGCCCGGCTTGAGCAGCACTTTGTCCGGCACGCCGATCTTGCCCACGTCGTGCAGCAGGGCTGCCACTTCGAGCGCGTCGCGCACGTCGTCGTCCAGGTCCATCGCCGTTGCCCACGAGCTGCAACCGAGCGCCACGCGCAGGCAGTGCGATGCAGTGGGTGGATGTTTGGCCCGCAGGGCTGCGTGCAGGCCGCTGGCAATTCCCAGCCGGGCATGAACCAGCTTGCTTTCGTGGGCCACCGCCCGCGCCTGCGCGGCCGATTGCCCGCTCTCCACCGCCGCTTCATCCAAGGAATTGAGCAGCGAAGAGATCTCCGCCTGCGGGCGCGCGGTTTGGTTGGGGACCAGAACTGGCACCGGCGAATACCCGGCGTCCGGGATCGCAACGGCGAGCGTAGAATCAATGTGGGCCATGGCTGCTGCAGGGGAACGAGGTAGCGAATCATCCATGCGCGGCGTGAGTTCCTCGACCAACAGCCCGCTTGGATTGGCCGCAGAGTCGGCGCGCAAACTTTCGGCAATGCCTATGAAAAACTAGGTCACTTTCCCCCTGCTGGCAAAGCTCGCGGCCGGCGAGGTCGCCGCGGCGACCGGGAGTTTCTGCGAGTAGCGGCCCGGAGGTCTGTTCCTCTCCACCCCGTCAGAATTGCGCTCGACGGACACCCTCTCACTCGCTAATCATCCGGCCAACTCTGCCCAATCCTCACAAACGGTCCCTGTCTTGCGCCGCGTCAGTTGCCAGCATCGGAATGCCGAATCTGATTATGCGCCCCGTGCGGAATGTATTACTTGGCGCTAACTTTCTTCCCGTGCAGCCCCCGGACGCACCATGTTGAGTTTCCCAGGCCGCAATGGCCGGCGTCGCCGCGTGTTGAATGAAGAGGTCCTGTCCGCCTCGAGCTCTCATGTTGCGCTTCGCGCCATGGCCGATGCGCGCGAGGCATCGACCGGCGCTCCCCGCTACAGCGACGCGGCCGGCGTCGAGAATCATCCACAAGTCACCGACTTCGTGCCCCGCCGCTACCGCACCGTCGCGCTCCTGGTGCTGGCCGGCGTTTTGACCACGGCGGCACTCGGCGGACTCCACTACTTTGCCGTGCCCATCGCTACCGCCGGCGGCTTGACGCACATCGGTCTGTTTGCGATGTCCGCGCCCGGCAGCCTGGCCAGTTGGATCGCCGCCGTCGTCCTGTTGGTCGCCGCCGTCAAGTGTTTGTTGGTCTACTCCATCCGTCGCCACCGCATCGACGACTACCGTGGCCGTTACCGCATCTGGCTGGCCGCCGCCCTGGCTTGCTTGCTGCTGAGCGCCGACAGCGTGACCGGCCTGCACGAGGCATTGGCCCAATCGCTGAGCCACCACACCGGCTGGGCCGCGCTGCGAGCCGGTGCCGTCTGGTGGCTGGTCATCGCCGGTTTGCCGCTCACGTGGATCGCCGTCCGCATGCTGCTGGACGTCAAAGAGTGTCGCGTGGCCGCTGCCTTGCTCGTGGGTGTGGTCGCCTGTTTCCTCTCCGCCGGGGCCAGCTTCCTCGGCCTGATCCCGGCCGCCGACGCGCGATTGGAATCCCTCACCACCGGCGCCGCCATGTTGCTGGCCGACTGGTTGCTGCTCGCCGCCGTCGTATCCTACGCCCGCTTCGTCGTGCTCGACGCCCAGGGGCTCGTCCCCGTCGTGCACATGCGCCGCGCGTCCAAACCGAGCGAGTCGCGCAAGACGGCGGCCGCTCGCACCACCGAACCCTCGCCCCCACCGACCAAACTAGCCACATCCATCTTCGCGGCTGCTGGTCGGCCACAGCCGAAGCCGTCGTCAGCAGCCCCGCCCGCCAAATCGCCCGCGTCGTCGGCGCAGTGGGTCGACGGCAGCCGTGCCGAACGGGAACGCTACGACGACGATTCCGACGAAGACTCGGAGGACGATAGCAAACTGAGCAAGTCAGAGCGCAAGCGACTCCGCAAGCTAAAAGCCCGCAACCGCGCGGCGTGAAATATAGCCGGCCATCTTGGCCGTTCACGCAGACAGCCCGGCCATCCTGGCCGGCGCCCCGGGGTCGGGCTTCGGCCGTGAGCTCAGCCGAACGGAGTCTGTTGCGGCTGTCCGACGTGGCCTATGATGAAGGCCCCCAGTCGCAAAAGAGTCCCGACCCCTTCGCGTTGCCCGCCGCGCCGCCATGCCCCCACGCACCCGCTTCGCCCCCAGCCCGACCGGCTACCTGCACATCGGCGGCGTGCGGACCGCGCTCTTTAACTGGCTGTTTGCGAAAGGGCAGGGCGGCCAGTTCATCCTCCGCATCGACGACACGGATGCCCAGCGCAACGTCGACGAGGCGCTTGCGCCGATCCTGCACGGATTGAAATGGATGGGACTCGATTGGGACGAAGGCCCGGACGTCGGCGGGCCACATGCGCCGTACTACCAATCGCAGCGGCTCGACAAATACCAGGCCGCGGTCAAGCAACTGCTCGAAGTCGGCGCCGCGTACCGCGATTTCGCCACCACCGAAGAATTGCAGGCCGAGCGGGCCGCCGCAGAAGCAGAAAAGCGTGCGTTCGTCTACAGCCGTCGCTGGCGGGCCGAAACCGAGGCTGACGCCCGCCGCTTCGAAGCCGAAGGCCGCCAAGGCGTCGTCCGTCTTCTGATGCCGCGCGAAGGCCAGTTCCTCCTCAACGATATCATTCGCGGCGAAGTCCGCGTCGAGTGGGCGAGCGAGCAGGACCACGTCATCCAGCGAGCCGACGGCACCTGCCTCTATCATCTGGCCACCGTCGTCGACGACCACGACTTCGAGATCACGCACGTGATCCGCGCCGAGGAGCATCTTTCGAACACACCCCGCCAGGTATTCATGTTCGAGCGCCTCGGCTACACGCTGCCGCAATTCGCCCACTTGCCCTACGTCACCGAGCCCGGCAGCAAGACCAAGCTCAGCAAGCGCAAGCTCGACAAGTATCTCAAGAACAAAGAGTTCGCCGCGCTGATGGAGCACGGCCAATCGATCGCCCGCCGCATGGGCCTGGCGGTCGCGGCCGACACGTTCAATCCGGTGATCGTCGACTTCTACGAGCAAGTCGGCTACCTGCCCGACGCGCTCTTGAACTACCTGCTTCTGCTGGGCTGGTCGCTCGACGATAAGTCCGAGGAATTCACGCGCGATGACATGCTCCGCCAGTTCACGCTGAAGCGCGTCAACAAAGCGCCGGCCAGCTTCGACCCGGAGAAGCTGCTCGCGTTCGAGTCCCGCGCGATGCAAAAGCTGCCAATGAAGCAGCGCGTGGCCAAGGTCGTGCCATTCCTGGAGAAAGCGGGTTGGATCACTGATCCGCCGCCGTGCGACACAGCCCCTTACGTCACGCAGCTCCTCGACGCGGCCGGCGACCGCGTGAAGGTCGCCGGCGACATCCTCGACTACGACGACTTCTTCGTCGCCGACGATCGACTGCAATACGACGAGGCAACGCTGGACAAGCGACTTCGCAAGTCGGCCGGAGCAGTCGAGCTCCTCATTCGGTTCCGCGACGAGCTGAATACCACGGAACCATTCACCGCCGATGCACTGGAAAAAATGATCCATGCCTTTGTGGCCGCGAACGGGATCAAAATTGGCGACATTGTCCACACCGTTCGCGTCGCGGTGACCGGCAGGCCGGTCGGCTTCGGCCTGTTCGACACGCTCGCCATCCTCGGCCGCGACCGCTGCCTGGCCCGCATCAGCCGGGCACTCCATCTCGCTGCAAATCCGTAGGGTGGGTCGAGTTCCGCGTGGCAGGTTCTTCCGGCCCCAAAATCTGCACGTCACCCGCTGGCATACACCCCCCGACGTGGGGTAAATTGTCGAATCGGACAGCCAGAGGCATTGTGATATTGTTGGAATTTCCTCGCTCCTCGCTCCCTGCTCCTCGCCATGTCCGTCTCGCTCAAACACGCTCGTCGCGAAAGAGCGCTGGAGGCGGTTCGTCGCCACCTGAAGCGGCTCGAGATTGAGACCCATCGCGTCAAGGCCGAGCTGGCCCGTCTCGAAGGCGAGTACGAAGACGATTTCGCCGACGATCTGGCGCAAACTCTCCGTCGACATCGTCGAGCAAAGGACGACCAGCGACTCGATGCTTCACCGGTCGAGCCGGCCCAACCGGTGAACGGCAACGGTTCTTCCGCGCCCGACCTGCCCACGATCGCGGCTCCGCCCACGGCGCCGGTCCGCAATCGCCGGCCGCTCGTTCGCAAGCCGATCGATAAGGCCAACCCGATTCGCGAAGCGGCGCCCGTGGTGCCCGCGCCGCGAATCGTCGCCGACGCCGATGGTCTCGACCTCGTCACAAGCCGCGACAAGTCGCACCGCACGAAAGCCTATCGCCGCACGGCCCGACCGCTATTGGTGAGTTTCGGCATCCACGCCATCGTACTCTTACTCTGCGTGTCGCTCACGTTCGCCACGCTCGGCCGGCAAGAAATCTCCCTGTTCGCCAGTCCCGCCGCGGCCGACGAACTGCCGGAGCAGATCGGCGAAATCGAAATCACGGCCCACAAATTTGCCGACGATGAATTGCAAAACGTCGTCTCCGAGTCCGACGAGTTCAACGTTTCGGACAGCCTGCTCCGCGAGTTCGACCCGGCCCGCATCGGCGCGGGCAGCGAGTCGCTCGCCGACATGGGCCAGCTCAATGTACTGCCGAGCGACCTGGGCTCCTTGATGGCCGGGGCCGGCGAGCCGGGCGGCGGGAAGAACGGCGGGCCGCTCGGCGAGGCCGTGTTCTTCGGCGCGCATTCGAAGGGCGACCGCTTCGTGTTCGTCGTCGACAATTCCAGCAGCATGAAGGACGGCCGGTTCAATATGGCCATCGCCGAGCTGGTGAAATCGGTCGGCGCCCTGTCGCCGCGGCAATCGTTCTACGTAATTTTCGTCAGCGATCAGCCGTACCCGATGTTCTACCCCGTGCCGGAACGAACGCTGCTGCCCGCCACCGCCGTCAACAAAAAGCGGCTCGCCGATTGGCTGCCCAAGGCGATCCTCGCCTCGGGCAAGAATCGCGAGCTGATCAAGGCCATGGACCTGGCCGCCACGCTGCAGCCGCAGGCCGTGTTCCTGCTGTGGGACGGCGACATGAAGTACAGCGACAAGGTGCGGCTCGACGTGATGACGCATCTCACGCAGCCCAACCAGTGGAATTTCACTATCCACACACTCGGCCTGGGCGTCACCTCGCTCGACAGCGAATACAACCTCACCGCGATCGCCAAAGCACACGGCGGCACTTACCGCCGCGTCGACGTGCCAGCGTTTCCGAAGCGGTAATTGTTCGGGCAGTGAGTGCCTGAGATCGAGCGGCAGAAGCGTAATCGATCCGCATTGACGCTATCCATCGCATGACTTACTCTCTGGCTCTCTGGCATCAATTAACGCCCGAGAGAATTTCATGTTCCGTTCCGTTGCGTTGGTAATTCTGTTTTTTGCCAAGATGCCTTCGACGATGGCTGCGCCGTACATTGTGTACCAACCAGCGACGGGAGGATTTTGGATTTCGGGAACACAACAACTGGACGGCTATGGGGGATTATTTCTCTATTCCGAAAGTGGTCAGTTAGCGGAGCCGAATACACAACTTCTTGTCGGGTATCCACTGGATAACGATCCACATTCCCCGACGTATCTCAGATGGCTCCACACGGAGATCAGTCTGTCACTGCCGATAAATTACATCGACCGACTTTTCTTGGGAACATTTGCCAAGCCGGATACCCCAGCCCTTGACTGGACGGCGAGATATGTTTGGATTTCGTTTGCCCGCAGGCAGTCCGTGGATCAACCCATTCCCGTTTACGTGGCGCCCGAACCGAACACGGCGTGGCTAGTCGTGATGGGAGTCGGCTTCGCACTTTGGATCAAGCGCCGCAACAGAAAATAGCTTCAATCCCACTACTTACCTTGCCAGTGCCTGGACCTTCACGATCCACACGCTCGGCCTTCGCGTCACCTCGCTCGACAGCGAATACAACCTCACCGCGATCGCCAAAGCGCACGGCGGCACTTACCGGCGGGTCGATGTGCCCACTGCGGCGCGTCGCCAGATGGTTATCAAGTTGATTGTCACATCGGGCCGCGGAGGCGTGAATTAGCGCAAAATATTTGGCACGCTGCTTATGGGAGCATCATAATAGATCACGCCGTGCGCGTGAATTTCGTCCGTGCGGCTTTCGTGATGATGAGCAGGTGACACAGCTGGCGTAGTAGCTGGCGGCGGAATGAAGATCATCACGGCAATGATGGCAAATCCGGTGGCAATTCCATCCATGGAAAGTGCTCCTAAAAGTGAGGAACTAGGCGGGCGGACTTATAGCCGAAAAATAGGAGTGGCTTCAAGTCCCATCGACATCTGAAAAAACTGTACTCGACTCAATGCTGGTGCCCGGCCTTTGGGGGCTCGACCCGCGGCCACTCATGCAGCTAGCGTCCTCAAGTTTACCGGTTATTCCGCCGATGCTTGATGATGAGACCGTGTCGTTTGCGGAAGTTGTTTCAGCTGCGAAAACACGTGCGACCGGCGGCTCACTTACTCATCTACCCAGGGGCCGTGTCATGCCCGAAGGCATTGAAAAAATTGGCGGCAGTTTGCTCAATTTGATCCTCGGCGGCGTGATCCTGTGGGTCGGCCAGACCACGTTTCGCCATTCAGGCATCCTGGCCAGCGTGGACGAGAAGTTCATGGCCACCACGCAGCAGTTCAACGACGTCGACCGCCGGCTGGAGAGCGTGAAGAAGTGGATCGAGAGCGCGGTCACCGACCTGAAAGACAGCACGCGCTCGCAGTTCACGCTGCGGGACGGCGACAAAGTCGTGGCCCAGGTCCGCCAGGCGGAGATGACGACCACGGAGCTCGAACGCCGGGTCGTGGAGCGATTCAGCAGCCTCGAATCGCGTCTTGCAGCCCTGGAAACGCAGCACCGCGGCACACAGGAGGTCGCGTCGCTGCAATGGGAAGTCGCCCAGCTTCGCAACGCCCTGACACGCACCGCACCGGCGGCGGTCGCGCAGGAAGGCGCGTATCCGCAACCGGCGTATCAGCCGGCCGCCGAGGTCGCCCGCGGCGTCCCGGTCTTCCTGCCGCCGACCGGCAACCGCCGCTAAAAACAGATAGCCGACCCATCTTGGGTCGGTAACGGCGTCAACAGCATTCCGTTGGCACAAAAAAACCCGGCCAGGATGGCCGGGCTATTTGCGTGACCGGCCAGGATGGCCGGGCTATTTGCGTGCTGCTAATCGTTGTTGTTATTATTATTGTCGCCGTCGCCGCGGCGACGATCGCGCCGCCCTTCGCCGTCGCCCCGTCGCCGATCGCCGCCCTCGCCGCGTCCGCGGCCGCCCTGGCCCGCCTGCTGCTCGGGCCGGCCGCCCGGCCACGGCTTGCTCATCGCCTGGTCGATCGCCTTCTGCAGCGCCTCGGCGGTGACGCTGCCCGTCACGCGGTGGACCTGCACCGTCGTCTTCGGGGCCGCTTCTTCATCCAGGGCCTGAATCATCGCCACGACGCTGGGGTAGAGCTCTTCCTGGACCGAGACCAGAATCATGTTCGAGACGTCGTCGGCGCCGATCGAGAGTGCGCCCTCAAAACCGACCTTCATCGGCGTGGGACGCTTGCCGCCTTGATCCCCATCAGAGCCATAGCGAAATACGGTCACGCGCTCCTGGCTTTGTCCCCGTTGCCGCTCGTCTCCGCCGCGATCAAACTCCTTGTCTTTCGAGCTCAACAGGTCGCGATACACCTGCTTGATCGAGTCGGCGATTGCGGAAGCCTTCGAATATTTCACCTTGATCCAAGCCGTCCGCCGCGTTCTCACCGAGTCTTCCGGAGCCGGCTTGTCGTACTCGGCGATCAACTGCTCAATCTCCTGCATCTGGCTCGGCGAGGCATTGGCAATGAGGATCGTGTTCGAGGGCGTGTCCCAGGAGATCATCAGCTTCTTGCGCTTCGACAGACCAGTTCCCTTGTCAATACTGGAGGAGCCGGGCCGAAAGCCATACCAGGGGTCGTATTCAATCGTGCTCTTCGTATCGCCCTTCAATTCGTCGGCGAAGAAGTCCTCGAGATTCCATTTCATGTTCAGCGCGCTGATGTACTTTAGCCGAAATACCTTGTACCGCTTTTCCGGCGGCGAGAGCTTGTCGATCAATTCCTCCATCCGGTCGAGCGCCAACGGGTCCGCCGAGCTCAGCATCAGGCGGCCGTCCTCGGTCACCGTCACCGTCACCGGCGGGGCCTGCCCGGGCTTCGCAGCCGGCGCTGTGGGCGCCGCGGGAACGTGCGGCGGCTCGGCGGCCGGCGCCGCCGCTTTGTCGGCAACCGCTTCAGCCGCACCTGCTCCCGTCTGCTCGAGCTGCACGAACTGCGCCAATACGGTCACCGGCCGGCGGAACGCCGCGGACCGATCCTTGGTCGATTCGGCCGCCTTTTCGCCCGCCGGGTCTGCCTTCTTCTCTTTGTCTTCCGTTGCTTCGGCCGGCGGTTTCGCCGGCAGCTTGATGATCAGCTCGTTCTGACCGGATGCCGTCCAAGCGTCTTGCAGCCGCTTCAGCAATTCGTCGGTCGAGACTTCCGCACTCGGCTGCACGAGCCGGAACGGGCTTTGCTGCCGCTGGCCGTCCGGGATCTCGCCCAACTTCACGAGCAGCCCCCGCACCCGCTCCATCTCCGATTCGTTGGCCCACAACAGGAGTCGATTGTTCTCGATGTCGGCATCCACGCCGAAGCCTTGGACGGGCTCGTCCTCGTTTTGGTTATTTCCGTAATCGTCCCAAGGACTCCAATAGCGGCGCTGATTGTTGTCCTTCTTATCCTTCGTTTGGCCGGCCATCAGGTTGAAAATCGTCGACGCCACCGCGTCGGCCGGCAATCGCCGCAGCCAGACCACTTCGAACTGCCGGCCGGTCCCGTCGAAATCGGCGATGAGGCTCTTGATCTTGACGTGGTCCGCCTCCGTGGCCAGGGCGAACAGCAGCTTGCTCTTCTTATCGGTCTTGAATTCGACGTACGGGCTCAATCCGCCGATCTCTTTGAGCGTGGTAACGAAGTTCTCCGGGTCGAGCGTCGTGAGCGGATACTTTCTCATCTCTCGATCGCCGGTGCCGGCTGTCGCACCTGCCGTATCGACTGCCGCCTCTCCGCCAAACGGCACGTCCAGGTAGGCAATCGTCTGCTCGATGACTTTCATTTGCTCCGGCGGCGCATTCACCAGCACGCTGTTTCGCTGCTTGTTGTAAGCCAGATACACGGGCGGGCCGTCCTGCTTGAGCATCTTCGAGACATCCGTTCCCTTCTGCTGCATCTGGGCCATGATTTGCAGCCTCTGCTGCTGCAGCTGGATGTCCATCTGCGTGGGCCGCGATTTCGGGTCCATCCCCAGCACCACGTACAGAATGTCGATCACTTGCTCGGGGCGGGCATGTTTGAGCACGAATTCCTTCGGCACCACCCGCCCGTCCTGCACCATCCGCTCCTCGTTCATCAGCGCGCTCACCATCCGCAAGTTGGCTACCGCGTCGATCACCAGGATCCGTCTTGATGTCACCAGCGGAAACGTCTTCGCGTTCGGGCTGAGCACCTGCTTGATGTCGTCCTTTGCCTTGTCGACCTCCATGCCCGCCGGCAAGTCGAACGTCACCTTCACGAAATCATAGGGCTTCAGATCGAGGAGATCGTCCTCCGTCACCCGCCGGACCGAGCTCGGGTCGAGCTTGTCGATCTTGTACACACTCAGCAGCTCGCCGGATTGCACCGATATGTAGCCGCGCGCGAGTAGCTGGCGATTGAGGAGGTCGCGCACCTCATCCAGCGGATAGGCATGTTGTGTCGTCAGGTTGATGTAGCCGCTGGGCAACTCCAGGTAGTCCAAGCTGCATTTCGATAGATTGGCCAGCCATTGCATCACATCCGGCCAGCCCTGGCCGATGAAATTGAACGGCGGCACCCTTCCGTCCTTGTCGAGCGCGACTTCTAATTCGCGCGGGTCCGGAGCGCGGGGCGGCTTGTCCGGCCGCTTGACGCTGTCGCCGCCCTCTTCCTTCTTATCTTTCTTCTCGCCCTCGCCGTCCTTCTTCTGCTCGTCTTTTTTTTCTTCCGGATTGGGCTGCGGTTGACCGCCTGGCTGCGGCCGGCCGCGCTTTTGCGCCTCCTGAATGGCCTTCATTTGTTCCGGACTCACCGGCTGCCCGTTGGGCCCGGAAATCATGATTGTCCCCTCCTGGGCCACCACCAGCCCAGGCAAAACCGCCAGGCAGCACGCCACGAAGAGCGCCCAGAACGGCCCCATCCATCGATGTCGCAAGATGCTCTCGTCCATTCCTGTACCACTCCGAAAATGGCGCAGCACGACCCCTCTGCCGCCCGACGCGACCCGGTCTATTATAGGCGGGGGGGCCGGCACCCACAAACGAGCTTGTTACACTTTGGCTCGTCGCCCTTTCGGACGCCGGACCGCAGGCCGCTCGACGTGGCGGAACGCACCAAGCCCCAATCGGCTTAGACGCACGTCGATGGCAAATCACTCGCCAAAAAATGGCGAAAAGGTAGCGGAATTCGCAAGAATTCCGACAATCGGCTGAACGAACGGCGACGTGAGGCTGAATTCTTGCGACCTCAGCTACCGCGTCGACTCACATCGCCGCCAGCACGGCCTCGACGAACTGCCCCGTCGTCGCCGTGCCACCCAGATCGCCGGTCCGCACGCTGCCCGCCGAAAACACGCCGCGGACGGCGTTCTCGACCCGGTCGGCGGCCTCCTTTTCACCCAGATAACGCAGCATCAACGCCGCGCTCAGGATGACGGCCGTCGGGTTCGCCAGCCCCTTGCCGGCAATGTCCGGTGCCGAGCCATGCACCGCCTCGAACACGGCCACGCCCTCGCCGACGTTCGCGCTCGGCGTCAGCCCTAATCCGCCCACCAGTCCAGCGGCCAGGTCGGATACGATATCGCCGAACAGGTTTTCCATCACCATCACGTCGAACGAGTGTGGATTGACGACCAGCTTCATCGCGGCCGCGTCAATAATGCAGTCGTCGCACGGGATATCCGGGTACGACTCGGCGACCTTCCGGCAGCACCTCAAAAAGAGGCCGTCGCTCAATTTCAGGATGTTGGCCTTGTGAACGCACGTCACCCGCCGCCGGCCCTGCCGCCGCGCCGTTTCGAACGCGAACCGCGCGATCCGCAGCGAGGCAGCCTCCGTCACCACCCGCAAGCTCTCCACCACGCCCGGCACCACTTCGTGCTCCAGCCCGCTGTATAGTCCTTCGGTGTTTTCGCGGACGACGATTAGATCGACGTTCTCGTACCGGGTCGGCACGCCCGGCATCGACCGGGCTGGCCGATAATTCGCGTACAATTGCAGTTTCTGCCGCAATTCGACGTTCACGCTGCGAAAGCCGGTGCCACTGGGAGTCGCCGTCGGACCCTTCAGCGTCGCGGCCGCACCGCGCACCGCCGCCAACGTCTCCGCCGGCAACGGCGCGCCGACCGCCTCCAACGCCACCTGCCCGGCCAGGTGCGTCTCCCATGTAATCTCCACGCCCGTCGCATCCACGACGCGCCGCGCCGCCGTCGTGACCTCCGGCCCAATGCCGTCACCAGGAATCATCACAATTTGGTAGGCCATAATAAGGTTGAGCGTTTGTGGATGAGGGTTGAGGGTCGAGCGTACTGAAGTGGTTTTCCTAACCCTAAACCCTCAACTCTGTACCCTCAACCCTCAACCAAAAAAGAAGCCCGGTCCCCGCCGTAACGGGAACCGGGCTCTGTTATTGCTTTGAGATCAAGAACCTAGCTGACCCAGCTGAAGTCAAGCACGGCGCTTACTCAGAAGCAGGTGGTGGTCGCCTGAGGCGACCCGCCGGCCAACTCAGGTTAAACCACCTCGCTGGCTGTTAGAACAACTGTCGTACAATGACCACCTCCTTCCTACTAAAGTTATGGCTCAGCCAGCCTAGAAAGCCAACTTTCAGACAGGCCAGCCTTGCCCTCTAGTAAAGTCGTGCTGCGTCAGCACGAACCCGTCGCCTTCATTATAATCGGACAAACCCGGTAATCTACACAAGAATTGCCGCGATTTATCCAACATTTTTACGACGCAGCGGGACCCCCTTTGGTTCGCGCCAGTAGGTGCCGCGAGCCGAGCGGCACTTGGCCTTGTCCCATTTGGCACAGTTCTCGACGCATAGTACTCCTAGCATTGGCACACCTGTAGCATTGGCACAGTACCCAATTATTGGCACAGTACTCGCAGTATTCGAAAACCTAATGCCAAGCCTCGGCTCGCCCAAATTTGCTCCATGAACGCCCGCCAGCTCCAAAAACTCGGTGTCCCACCCGACTGCGTGAAAGCGGCCATGCACGCGCTCGGCCGCGCCGCCGACGCGGGCACCGGCCTCGGGCTCAAGGGCAAGCGGGCCCGCCAGCTCGTCGCCGCCGTGATCCAGAATCCGCCGGCCCACGTGACCGATCCCGTTTGGGGCGAGCTGGCCCGCGAGCTCCTGGCAGCCGACGCCCCGCTGGCCCACGAAGCCATTTCGTATCGCACCTGGGGCGACGACATCGACGTCGGCGCCCACGAGCAGATGCGAGCTGCCTGCCAGGTTCCCACCGCCGTTGCCGCCGCGCTGATGCCCGACGCCCACATCGGCTATGGCCTGCCCATCGGCGGTGTCCTGGCCTGCGACAATGCCGTGATTCCCTACGCGGTCGGCGTCGATATCGCGTGCCGCATGAAACTATCGGTGCTCGATCTGCCAACCGCCACGCTGGAGAGCGATTTCAACCGCTACAAGGAAGCTCTCATGGGTGGCACCAAGTTCGGTGTCGGCGTCGAGCACCGCCCGGCCCAATCGCACGCCGTGATGGACCGCGACTGGAACGTCACCCGCATCACGCGCGAACGTAAGGACACCGCCTGGAAGCAACTCGGCACCAGCGGCTCGGGCAATCACTTCGTCGAATTCGGCGTGCTGTCGCTCGCGCAAAACGAGCCGCAACTGGGACTCGAAGCCGGCGAATATGTCGCCCTCTTGAGTCACAGCGGCAGCCGTGGCGCCGGCGCCGCCGTTTGCAGCACGTACAGCCAAACCGCCCAGGCCCAACTGCCCAAGCGTTTCAAAGACCTCGGCCGGCTGGCTTGGCTCAGCCTCGATAGCGAGGCGGGGCAGGAATACTGGAATGCGATGAACCTGATGGGTGAGTACGCATCGGCCAACCACGCCGTGATCCATCGCCTGGTGACGAAGCTGCTCGGGGCCCAGATCATCGCCGGCGTCGAGAACCACCATAACTTTGCGTGGAAGGAACGACACCAGGGCCGCGAGCTGATCGTCCACCGCAAAGGCGCTACGCCAGCCAGCGCCGGCGTTTTGGGCGTCATCCCCGGCACGATGGCCGACCCGGCCTTCGTCGTTCGCGGCCTCGGCAATCCGCACAGTCTCAACTCGGCCGCTCACGGCGCCGGCCGCCGCATGTCGCGCAAAAAGGCAAACGACACCTACCGCTTCCAAGCCGTCCGCAAAGACCTCGAACAGCGCGGCATCCACGTGCTGGCCGCCGGCTCCGACGAAGTGCCCGGCGTTTACAAGGACATCCGCCAGGTGATGGCCGCCCAGCAGGACCTGGTCGAAACGGTCGCCCGCTTCGACCCCAAAATCGTCCGCATGTGCGGCGACGGCAGCCGAGCGGAGGACTAGGTCCGCATGTCGGCGAAATTGCGATTCTGATAAAATGGAGTGGGAGGAATCGCAATGGCCGCCCCGTTCGAACCCAATCTTTCTATTTTACCTGACGAGCAGCGCCGCTTGTGGCCGGAATTGCGGGATGTGCCGCAGACGTTCGTGCTGTGCGGTGGCACCGCGATCGCTTTGCAACTGGGCCACCGCACGTCGCGCGATTTCGACTTCGTTGCCTTTGGCACGTTTGATCCCGACGAGCTATTTTCCCGATTGCCACTACTCGCTGGCAGCGAAGCCATTCAGAAATCAGCCAACACTCTCTCGTGCATCGTGAAGCGCGACGCCCCGGTTCAGCTATCGTTCTTCGGCACTCCCGGCCTCCGATTGCTCAATCCCCCGCTGATCGCCTCCGACAATCATGTGCGGATCGCGTCGCTGCTCGACCTTTCCGCCATGAAGGCTGCGGTCGTGCAGAAGCGCGCGGAAGCAAGAGACTATATCGATCTGGATGCAATCGTTCAGCAAGGGGGCGTGGATCTCCCAACCGCCTTGGCGGCAGCCCGCGCGCTTTACGGACCAGCGTACAATCCAGAGCTAACGCTGAAATCGTTAAGCTTTTTTGGGGACGGTAATTTAGCTAATTTGCCTCCGAACGTTCAAAACCGGCTCGAACAAGCAGTGCGAAGTGTCAATCTCAATGAACTGCCAAAAATCAGGCGATCATGAAGCAGCTTGTGTTAACTCCCGAACTTCAGCAAGTGGCTCGCCGGGTTATCTGGTTCGAGGAGCCGGAGCAGGCAATCGCCGATCCAGCACGATTCGTCGCCTATGCGATGACATACGGAACTCACACCGATGTCGCAGAAATCGAGCAGCAGCTGACCGAAGTCGGTCTATTGGAGGCCCTTGAAAACGCCCCGGCCGGCATCTTCGACCCGCGCTCCTGGGCCTATTGGAACCTCAAATTGGGCCGCTATCCTACGCCTCCAATGCCGCAGAGGCCATTTGATAAAATGCCGTGGCCGCCTAAGTTTGACGCGTGATTTCGGAGCTGCGGGCGACTATCCTAGAAGCGTCATATTGGTAAGCGTCGGCCGCGGAGCCGAATTCAGCGGCCTCGACGTCTCCATCACGTTCTGGAGTCCACCATGACCAACCCAACGCTTCGATATTTGACCGTGATCTGGTTGACGCTTGTCGGCGTTATTCTGCAACAATTCACCGCGATGGCTCAAGAGCGGCTGCGTGTCGAGCGAGACGGAGGATCGACTCTTGCGCTTCAATTTGGTGGTCGAGGGGAAACTTCCGACACTCCCGCGCCTTCCGCCGAACCCCGCGACCTGGTCGCGCTCACAGTCTGGGTGCTGACTGTCTCCGATTCAGCCACACCGGAAACGGACGAGCTTATCGGCCAATTGGTCGACAAGGCGAACAGCCTGCCGGTGGTTATCGGAAAATCGGACGACGTCCGCGATCTCGTCAAACGGCTCAAAGTCGCAGGGCTACTGAGCACGTCGCGCGAATATCGTCTCCTCACGCTCGACGGCCAGCAAGTGACATCTCAGGCCGGCTCCAACCATCCTACCATCGTTGCCACCAACATCACCAACCGCGGCCGGACCAACTCCATTAACTTCCAACAAGTCGGGACGATGATCACGGCGACAGCACGCATCGACGCTGCTTCCGGAATTCTTGTGAGCCTCGACTATCAGGCCAGCGGCGTCGAGAAATCGAGGGACGTGGCGATCGATCAACCGGGTGAAGGCCAGCCGACATTCGCTGACATCATGGCAACCCAGCAGATCAACACGACAGTCCGCCTCAAGAGCGGCACCGCTTTACTGGTACGCAGTGACGCGACTCAAGACTTCGGCGAAAAATCCACCGGCGGACAGACGCGCCTGATAATCCTTTCTGCCACGGTGATACCCGCGCTCGAGGAACCGCGGAGCGCGGCCGCAGAGTAGGGTGGCCGAGTGCCACCGGACGCACCAACAACGACCGACCCGGCGCGGCTAATTCTGCCCCGCCTTCGGCGTCTCACCGCTCAGGTGCCGCCGCAGGTACGTCGCCCGCTCGATATTGCGGTCCGACGAATCGAGCTCCATGCCGGTCAGCTTTTGCAGATGGGCCGGCTGCGTGTGCACGAATAGCTTGTTGACGGTCGGCATCGCCACGTCGCGAATCAGGCCCAGATTGACGCCCATCCGCAAGCTCGACAAGAGGTGCATCGTCTCTTCCGAGCTGATCGTTTGGGCCGTCCGCAGGATGCCGTATGCCCGGCTTACCCGGTCGTGCAGCGTCTCCTGGCTCTCGCGAATCAAGAACTCGCGGGCCTGTCGCTCGTAATCGATCATCACCGGCACCACGTCGGCCACCTTCTTTGTCAGCTCCTCTTCGCTCAGCCCGAGCGTGATCTGGTTGCTGACCTGGTAGAAATCGCCCTGGGCCTGCGAGCCCTCGCCATAGAGGCCGCGGACGGCCAGGTTGATCTTCTGCAGGCTGCGAAACACCTTGTCGATCTGCCGCGTGAGCACCAGTGCCGGCAGGTGCAGCATCACGCTCACCCGCAGGCCCGTCCCCACGTTGGTCGGGCAGGCCGTCAGGTAGCCGAACCGATCGTTGTACGCGTACGTCACCCGCGACTCGATGTGATCGTCCAGCTCGGTGATTTCCTCCCAGGCCGCGGTCAGGTCGAGCCCGCTCTTGATCACCTGGATCCGCAGGTGATCTTCTTCATTGATCATCACGCTCACCTGCTCGCGCTTATCGATGACCACCGCCCGCGCTCCCTCGGCTTCGGCGTGTTCGCGGCTGATAAGCTGCCGCTCCACCAGAAACTGCCGATCGACGGCCTCCAGCGCACTAACGTCGACGTAAATCAGTTGGCCGATGAATTTGCCGACCTCATGCAGCTTTTCGATTCGCCCGCGCAGGATGCGGCCGATCTCCGCCCGGTCGGCGTCCGTCGCCCGCGCGATGAATGGAAAGTCGGCCAGGTTCCGCGCCAGCCGGATGCGGCTCGAAATGACGATGTCCGACTCTGGCCCCTCGCCCCGCAGCCATTCGCCGGAGGTCTGCGCCAGGTCGTGCAGATTGATGTTGGAGAAGTCCATGGTGAAGGCGAACTATTTCTGCGCTTCCTCGCGCGTCTGTTCGATCTTGCGAATCTCGTCGCGCAGTTTCGACGCCCGCTCGTACTCCTCCGACGTTACCGCCTCTTTCATCTCCCGCCGCAGCCGGATCAGCTGCGTCTGCTCTTCGGCGCCGCGGGCACAGAACTTCGGCACCTTGCCCATGTGCTTGGTCTCGCCGTGGATGTTGAGGAGCAAAGGCTCCAGCTCCTCGGCAAAGCACACGTAGTCGTGCGGGCAGCCCAGTCGGCCCTGCTTGCGGAACTCCAAAAACGTGATCCCGCACACCGGGCAAGTCCGCTGGTCGAGCCGCGCCAGCTCCTCGGCAGTTTCGCCCACCGCCAGATGTTGTGCCAAGAGCCCCGCCATCGCCGGCAGCACCTCGTTCGCCTCGTCCGAACTCGGCGCCAGGAACTTGTGCGCACATTCCTCGCACAGGTGCAGTTCGTTCGGCTTCCCGTCCACAAGGTCGGTAATGTGAAACGTAGCCGGCTTCTCACACTTCTGGCATTTCATGGCAAACTCACCAAATAGCCGACCCATCTTGGGTCGGATGACGCCGTAATCGCGGCACAGTGCTACTCGCCCCTCAATCCGGCCAGGATGGCCGGGCCATTTGCTGCGGAGCGCGAACCCAATTCTTATCGGCCCGCACCTATCTACATCATATCCCAGCCGTCAAAGAAGCGAGAAATTGTGTGAATCCACGCCGGGCAGAGAGTGGCTAGTGGGATTCTAGCCAGGGGCACCCTACTGTCAAGACGAAGCACGCGCTACGGCCTCCACGCAGCATACCACGCCGTGGTAGGATGCGTGTCTCCGGGTGGAAATCAATGTTTTGCCGCGACGCGCTCGTCGAGCGGTAGCTCGACATAGCGGAGCGCGTCCTCGCCGGACCCGCGTGAAGCGTCAATCCATGCCACACTTCCCTAATTTCGAGACATTCACCAGTCTCGCCGCCACGGCCGACTACGTTCCGGTCTACCGCCGCGTACTGAGCGACGTGCTTACGCCCGTCAGCGCCTTCCACAAGATCGACGACGGCGCGAGCGCGTGCCTTTTCGAAAGCGTCATCGGCGGCGAAAAAGTCGGCCGCTACAGCTTCCTCGCCGCCGAGCCGTTTATGCTCATCGAAGCTCACGGTCGAACCATGTCAGTAACGTCTTTAAGTAAGAAAGCGACTGGCGACATGCGGTTTGACGCAACTAGCCAAAACCCGCTTAGCTTGTTGCGCAATTTCGTGAAGCGAGTAAGCGTCGCCAAGGTTTCCGGGTTGCCACCCTTCGTCGGTGGAGCGGTAGGCTATGCCGGTTACGATACAGTGCGCTACGTTGAGACTTTGCCAAACGCGCCAGCGGACGACCGCGGTTTGGCCGACATCTCGTTCGCTTTCTACGATCACATGGTCGTGTTTGACAACGTGCAGAAAACAGTGATCGTCGTGGCATTGGCTAAGGTACGCGAACCCTTCCGAGCAGAAGCGAAGGCGGTGGTCGATTTGGGACCTGGCGCTGAATTAACAACCAAACTTGAGGCCATGAGAGAGGCCAGGGCGACGGCAAGTGCCGCGCCTTCAACCGAAGATCTTCGCTCCGCTTACGATGAAGCCTGCTGGCGCGTGGATTGTCTGATCGAAAAACTCGCCACGCCCACCGATTCCCTACCACCCACCGACATCGACACAGCGGGCGACGCCCAGCTCGCATACAAATCAAACTTCACGCAGCCCCAATTCGAAGACGCCGTCCGCAAGTGCGTCGATTACATCCGCGCCGGCGACATCTTTCAGGTCGTGATCAGCCAGCGACTCGCGGTGCCGCTCGAGGTCGACCCCTTCGAAGTCTATCGCACTCTCCGCGTCGTGAACCCCAGCCCGTTCATGTTCTTCCTCCGCACGCCTAAGTGTACGCTCGTGGGCAGCTCGCCCGAGATCATGGTCCGCGTCGTCGACGGCAAAGTCACCGTCCGCCCGCTGGCAGGCACCCGCCGCCGCGGCCGCACCGACGAGGAAGACCACCGGCTTGCCGAAGAACTGCTTGCCGACCCCAAAGAACGGGCCGAGCACGTGATGCTCGTCGACCTCGGCCGCAACGATGTGGGCCGCGTCGCCCGCTATGGCTCCGTCGAAGTTTCTGACGTGATGGTCATCGAACGCTACAGCCACGTGATGCACATTACCTCGAACGTCACCGGCCAGCTCACCGACGACCGCGACGCCTTCGACGCGCTCGCCGCCTGCCTCCCCGCTGGCACAGTCTCCGGTGCCCCGAAGGTCCGCGCCATGCAGATCATCGATGAGATCGAGCCCCACCGCCGCGGCCCGTACGCCGGCGCCGTCGGCTACATCGATTTCGCCGGCAACATGGACACGTGCATCGCCCTGCGGACGATCGTCATCCAGGACGGCACCGCCTACGTTCAGGCCGGCGCCGGCATCGTCGCTGACAGCGTCCCCGCGCACGAATACGAAGAAACTCTCAACAAAGCCCGCGGCCTGTTGAAGGCGATCGAAATTACTCAACGGCGCGTAGAATCGTAGGGTGGGTCGAGTTCGACGAGACCCACCTGTCAACTCACTCCACCGTCCACAGCGTTAGCGCATCTGCGTCTTTGATATAGATGCCGTTCCCCGCGGGCACCGGGTAGGCGTACGTCCCGCCTTCGGCCACTTTGTAGCGGGCCACTTCCGTGTAATCGGCGTCCGTCGGCTGGAACACGACCAACTCAGCGGCCGGCGACAGCGCTAGCAGCACCGAACCGGCATCGACAATCGAGCCGTATCCACCGCCGCCACCTCGTCCACCACGGCCTCGTCCACCACGACCACCGCCACGGCCCTCACCGCGCTGGAATCCCTCGCCTCGGCCACGTCCTTGTCCTTCGCCGCGCCGCGGTTGCTCTCCTTCTTGCTGCTGCACAAGCTGCGCGAATCGCACCCTCACCTGCACGCCCCCTGTTGCGGCAGCCCGATCGCGCTGTTCGCCTTCCGCCGTGGCTGCCGGCTTCGTAATTGGCGCCGTCCACGCCGTCTTGTTCGTCTCCGTATTGATGCAAAATAGTTGCCCGCCGTTCGAAAGGCCATACAGCTTGCCGTCCTTGAGCACGGGGGTATTGAATTGCACGGAATTGTCCGTATTGCCCCACACCTTCTCCTCTTTAAGTCCTTCGCCGTCGAGCGCGAGCTTGATCGCCGTAATCCCCGTGCCCGGGCCGGCGAGAATGAGCGTGTCGCCCGCCACGATCGGCGTCGCCGAATTGTAGCGACCTTGCGAGTACGGCATCTCCCACTTCTGCTTGCCGTCGGTGCCAAGAGCGACCATGTTCCTCGCCGTGGGAGCCACGATCACATGCGTGCCACCGACAGTCATCAACACGGGCGAACCGTACCCAGGACCATCTTCTGTCCACTTCCATTTTTCGTCGCCACTGATTAAGTCGAACGCGACAATGCCGCCTTCATCCTGCCCGCCCAGCTGCGCAATGCACATGCCATCGACCACGATCGGCGAGCTCGCCGCGAAAAACATGGGCAGGTCGCCGTCAAAGTCGTCCTTGCCAGCTTTCCGCCACAACTGCCGACCGCTGTTGATGTCGTAGCAGGTGAGCGTGCCATCCACGCCCAAAGTCACCGCCTTGCCATTCATTAGCGTCGGCGAGCTTCGTGGGCCGGGAAAACCACTCGCCCCGCCCGTTGGCCGCCGCGCTGGATATTCGTCCTTCCACAATTCGTCGCCCGTGGCCGCACTCAGGCACCGCACGACTTCGTTGTCGTCTTGCCGCGAAAACACGATCAGCTTGCCGTCGGCCAGCGACGGCGTCGACACGCCGTTGCCCACCGGCACCGACCACTTCTTGGTCAACTCCTTGGGCCAGGTGGCCGGTGCTTGGAAGCCGCTGGCCTTGGCATCGCGATTCGGTCCCCGCCACTGCGGCCAGTCCTGTCCGCCGGCGCGATCGCCGCTCATCAACACGAGTCCACCAACGACCAGACCCACCACCCACGTCGCGCGCATCATGAATCTGTCTCCCTTTGCAAGCCGTCGAAAATAGAAATCGCACGTGCGCCGGTCTCCAGACCGGGCCCGATAACGGCACGAATGTTCATGGCCACGAGCCGCATCCTTGCCAACCCGCTTCCCAGCCGAACCACAAAGGTCGCACGCATGATAATCGCTCTTGCGACTATAGTAAAGCCGTTTGAGGCAGCAGTTTGTAGCAGGCACGCTCCGCGTGCCGTAGCTGAACCACCGGAATTTGGTGATTACGCCATCGTTTGGCCGAACAACTACCGCTTCCGTAACGGCACACGGAGTGTGCCTACTACGTTTCTTTTCCTTCCCGCCCGCGTTTTCCACGGCTACAATGACGATAACCTGCGTGCGACCGCCGCCTACGTCGCGCGAGGCCCCAAAAAATGGCTGATAGCGACAAAAATCTCTCCGGGCATTTTCTCGTCGCCTCGCGCTACCTGCGCGATCCCAACTTCGTGCGCTCCGTCGTGCTGATGATCCACCACACCGACGAGGGCGCGATGGGCGTCGTCATCAATCGGCCCTCGGACAAAACCGTAAGCGAAGTCTGGGACATGATCGGCAACGACCCGGTCCAGCGCGAAGACTTCATTTACGTCGGCGGCCCCGTGCCCGGCCCGCTGGTCTGCGTTCACGACCAAGAAGCTTTCTCTGAACACCAGGTCCTGCCCGGCCTGTTCGTCGCCACCCACCGCGATGCGCTCGACTTGATCGTTCGCAAGATGCAGCATCCGGTCCGCCTCTACAGCGGCCACGCCGGCTGGGGAGGCGGCCAACTCGAAGGCGAGCTCGAAGCGGGCGGCTGGCTGTTCACACGGGCCACCAAGGACGACGTCTTCGCCGACCACGAAACGATTTGGAAGACGGTCACCCAGCGGATCGGCCTGGAGATCATGGCTCCGGACCTCGACTTCGAACACGTCCCGCCCGACGCCTCAATGAACTAGGTGGTAGGCACACTCCGTGTGCCGTAACTGCAACGGTGTTCGGTCGGTCGCCCCGCAACGCTTGAGAGTCGGATTGGTGTTTCTGCTACGGCACGCGGAGCGTGCCTGCTACGATTCTGCGACAGTGTGCGATCATCACAACCGTCACACCTTCTCATAAACGGCTCGCGCGTTTTGACGAGTCAAAATTCTCACGCCGTTTTCGGTGCGGTTCCGTGTAACACGTGGCCGAATTCTCTAGGTAAGCCAGTCACTCTCTTACCCGCCGCGTGATCGATGGACCGATTTCGCTTTGCTCTACCGCTGTTTTCGTTGGCCGCGCTCCTGGCGTTTGTCGTGGAGTCGGCATCCGCTCAGTGCGGTCGTAAAACGCTGATGCAATGGAGCTACGGCACCAGCTTCGAGGGCGGCCCCGATCTCGATGAGCCACTGGTGACCGACCGCCCGGATTTCACCGAGTCGTCCGTCACCGTCGGGCTCGGCGTAACCCAGGTTGAAATGGGTTACACATATACCTACGACTCCGACAACGCCAGCAGCTCGCGTCAGCACTCCTATCCCGAAACTTTGTTTCGCCTGGGAAGGCTGGCCGACTGGTTCGAGTTCCGGCTCGATTGGAACGTCGGCGGACTCCAGGAAAACGAATTTGGCGGCACGTTTGACTCCGCCACAGGCGCCGAAGACCTCGGTATCGGGTGCAAGATCGCCCTCACGCCGCAGGAATGTATCCTGCCGGAAACGGCAATCATCCTCGAGATGAGCGTGCCGACTGGCGACGATGAGTTCACCGCCGACGAAGTGCTGCCCGGCTTTTCCTATTGCTACGGTTGGACAATCAATGACCGCTGGGAAACCGGCGCGCTCACCGGATTGCATCGGCAAGTCGACGATGACACGAACGACCCCTACGTCGAATTTGAGCAGTCCTGGACCCTCGTCCGCAGTTGGACGGACCATGTCAGCAGCTACAGCGAATGGTACTGTCTTGTCCCCTGTAGCGCGGATACCAATCACACGCAGCAGTACTTCGACGGCGGCTTCTCCGTGCTGCTGAGCGACGATGTCCAATGGGACATCCGCGCCGGAGTCGGCCTCAACGAAGCCGCCGACGACTACTTCGTCGGCTCCGGTTTGTCAGTGCGCTTTAAGTAGGTCCCGCGAGCCGTGCCGGACGAGGCGTTCGAAGTGCTCCGTCTCCCCGGCCCTTTTCACGACTTCTTTTGTAAGGCGTAAATGATCCCGCCGGCAGCGAGCCCAACTATCGCGCCGACCGCCGCGGGCACGATCGCAGCGTCCCTGCCTTCAACGAGTGGCCTGCCATTCAGCACTGCGGTGCCACCAGCGACTATGGCGCCGCCAAGCATGCCCCAAAGTGGCGCAAGCTGTTTCAGAGGCGACGGAGATCCTGCAAGATCAAGTTTCTCGTCCCATCCCAACTCCTTTAGTCGCGCAAGCTTGCGAGAGCGGAACAGCATGCTGAGGCCAATGCAGTAGGTGCGATTCTTGCATACGAGGTCGTACGTGCCCCAAAACCCGTAGTGAATTCGCTCAATTGCAGCGCGCGGAACGACAATCGTATTGTTTTCAGTGTCGACTTCCATTCCGTTGATCTTAACAACGACCTTGGGCTCAAATCGCACCAAAAAAGGGTACGGCCTGTGCTTTAGAAACTCGTCGAAGTCTTCCAGGGTCGCATCGTATACATGAACGTCGTCCGTATCGGCGAGGCCCTTAGGAGTTCGCGCGCCAATATGGAGAACGAATGCATCTCGTGATGCGATGACCATGCCGAGAAAATTTCCCCGGATGAGTCCTGGGCGGACTTGAAACGTGCTGCCGATAACTTCTGTTTCGGACACCAGGTTGCTTTGGTCCATGTAAGTCATGATTTGATCATATTTCCGTAATGACCAAATGCAAGTGGTTGGCCACCAACGGGACGGCGAGAACTGGGCGTACTATTGGACGCGGGGACAAGTGCCGCTCGGCTAGCGGCACCTACAACACCGGCGCCATCAGCCGCGCGATCCGCACCGCCACGTGGAACCAGAACCCGCGCGCCGCGAACGCCTCGGCCGTGTCCAGCCGGCACTTGCTGAAATCCTCCTCGAGCATCTTCGCCACCTGCGCCGCAAACGGCTCATCGGCAAACAGCACCATCATCTCGAAATTGAGCCGCGTCGAGCGATTGTCGAAGTTCGCCGTACCCACCGACGCGAAATCATCGTCCACCAGGATCACCTTGTGGTGCATGAATCCCGGCTCGTAGCGATAAAACTTCACGCCCGTCGGCTCGCACTCCTCGATGAACGAAAACGCCGCCAGGTAGACCATCTTGTGATCCGGCCGCTCCGGCAGCATGATCCGCACGTCGACGCCGCGCAGCGCGGCCAACTGCAACGCGGCAATCAGCGGCCCATCGGGCACAAAGTACGGACTCGCGATCCACAGTCGCCGCCGCGCCGCGTTGATCGAATGCACGAAGAACAGCTCGCACGTCTCCAAGTCGTCCGACGGCCCCGACGCCAACACCAGCGCATTCTGGTTTTCCCCTTCCGCGGGTCGCGGGGCCCATTCCAATTCCGGCACGTCCCCCGTCGCCCAGTGCCAATCCTCGACAAACGCAAACTGAATCGCCTCCACGACCGGCCCGGTCACTTCCACGGCTGAATCACGCCACGGGCCAAATCGCAGATTCTGGCCCAAGTACTCGTCGCCCACGTTCATGCCGCCGACGTACGCCACGCGACCGTCCACCAGCACGATCTTGCGATGATTGCGAAAGTTGATCTGAAACCGATTGCGGAGGCCGCGCGACGTGCGGAACGGCAAGATCAACACGCCGGCCTCCGTCAACTCGCGCCGATACGTCTTCGGCAAGTAGTAACAACCGATCTCATCGTACAACACGTACACCCGCACCCCCGAGCGGGCCTTCGCTTCCAGTCGCGACTTCAGTTCCTTGCCGATGCTGTCATCTCGAATAATGTAGAACTGCACGAGGATATATTCCGTCGCCGACTCGATGCCCGCGAACATCGCATCGAACGCCGCTCGCCCGTCGATCAGGAGGTTGGCATCGTTGTGGCTCGTGAACGGCATCTTTGGAAACTGTTCCAACGCGCGATAACTCGGATCGACTTCATCGGTCCGCACCCGGAACAGGCGCATCTTCTTCTCCAGCGCCCGCGCGATATGGTCGATCTGCGAGTCGCCCGCCCTCCGCGCCCGCACGTAGCCTTGAAACTTCCCCCGCCCAAAAGCCAGATAGACGGGCAGCACGACATAGGGAAACGTGACCAGCCAACTGGCCCACGCGACCGCCCCTTGCGGCGTCCGCGAATACAACAGCGCATGGACCGCCGCTGCCATCCCCGCCATGTGCAGGCACAGCACCACCAGGCCGATCAACTCCCAAACCGCCGTAGTAAACATGATTCAGCGATCATCCGTGCCGCCAGCCGAGTTGTCAAATCGCCTCCGCCACACAAGAATGAGAGAATCGAAACGGGTAGGGTGGGTCGAGTCTCACGAGACCCACCGTTCAACGTCCAGAATCGAGCATCCAACATCTAGCATCCAGACCGCCCATGTCCCTCACCATCATGCGCCGCATCAAGTTCTGTGCCGGCCACCGGCTGCATCGCCACGGCGGCAAATGTGAGTTCTTCCACGGCCACAACTACACGGCCGACTTCTACGTCACCGGCACCGAGGTCGACGCCGTCGGCCGCGTTATCGACTTCGCCGTGCTCAAAGGCCTCTTCAAAGGCTGGCTCGACGAACACTGGGACCACGGCTTCGTCCTCAGCGCGGAAGACGAAAACGGCCTGGCCGCCGTGAAGCTCGTCGAGCCGTGCAAGTTCTACGTGTTGCCGTATAACCCCACCGCCGAGAACATGGCCACGTATCTGCTGCACGAAGTCTGCCCGCAGCTGCTCGCCAAAACCGGCGTCACCGCCACGAAAGTCGTAATCTGGGAAACCGACGAGTCGTTCGCCGAAGCGGCCCTCTCGCCCGGCGACCCCGGCTACCAGCAGATCGACAATTCAATCGCCACAGAAAGAAGCTGGCTAACCTGACGCTCACTCCCAAAACGCTCGCGTCGCCCATCGCTTGCGGTTTAGCTGGTAGCAACCGGGTGCCGTATCTATGATGAAAGTGTCACGACAAGTTACCATTTAACCGAGTCATCCACCGATGAAACATCATACTTTCCTTCTCTTGCTGACATTTTGCCTGGCCGCCGCCACTTCATTGGCACAAGACCCCCCCGCAAAAACCGACGACAAGAAAGACGACAAAAAGGCCGAAGAGCTCGTCGACAAGATCTCAAAGACCGAACACTCCGCCACGATCAACGGCAAGGAAATCAAATACACCGCCACCGCCGGCACGCTCGTCATGAAGAATGACGAGGGCAAACCGAAGGCCACCATCTTTTTCATCGCCTACACCAAGAACGGCGTCGACGATCTCGCCCAGCGGCCGATCACGTTCGCCTTCAACGGCGGGCCCGGCTCGTCGAGTGTCTGGCTCCACCTCGGCATGCTCGGGCCCAAGCGCGTCAAGCTGCCCGACGATGCTTCGCCGGTGCCGCCCCCGTACGAATTGACCGCCAACCCCCACTCGCTGCTCGACATCACCGACCTCGTGTTCATCG
This sequence comes from Lacipirellulaceae bacterium, assembly GCA_044868555.1. Lineage (GTDB taxonomy): Bacteria > Planctomycetota > Planctomycetia > Pirellulales > Lacipirellulaceae > JABDGM01. The sequence goes on from JBIOWO010000253.1 coordinate 33,361, forward strand.
ACCCCGTGAGCACCGGCTTCAGCCGACCGGCCAAGGGCGAAGAGGACGACCAGTTCCACGGCTACGAGGAGGACCTCCGCAGCGTCGGCCAGTTTATCCACGATTACGTCACCAAATACGGCCGCTGGCGTTCGCCCAAGTTCCTGATCGGCGAGAGTTACGGCGGCCTCCGCGCGGCGGGACTTTCCGGCCACCTCCGCGAGCGGTACAACATGCCCCTCAACGGCGTCCTCATGGTCTCGCCGGCGATCAACTTCCAGGCGCTCGGCTTTTCGCCGGGCAACGATCTGCCGTTCGTCCTGTTTGTCCCGAGCTATGCCGCCACCGCCTGGTATCACAAGGCCCTGCCCGGCGACCTGCAAGCTCTGACCCTCGATGAAGTTGTCAAGCAGGCAACCGATTTCGCCCTCAACGAATACACGCTGGCCATGATGAAAGGCCAATCGCTCAGCGACGAGGAGCGAAACGCGATTGCCGAGAAGCTCGCCCGCTTTACAGGCCTGTCCAAAGAATACGTGCTGAACGCGAACCTGCGTATTTCCATGGGGCGCTTCGGCAAGGAACTGCTCCGCGGCCGCGGCCGCACCATCGGCCGCTACGACAGCCGTTACACCGGCATCGACGCCGACAGCGCCGGCGAAGGCGCTGAATACGATCCCAGTGGCGAGACCATTTTCGGCCCATTCACGGCCACGATCAACGACTACCTCCGCAACGAGCTGAAAGTCGACGACGACGATCACGTCTACGAGATTCTTACCGGCGCGGTGCAACCGTGGAATTACGGCCGGCAAGCGCGATCTCCCGACGCCTCCAACACGCTCCGTCAAACCATGTCGGCCATCCCCTTCATGAAACTCTTCGTCGCCGCCGGCCACTACGACCTGGCCACGCCGCCGGCCACGTCGCGCTACAGCGTCGAGCACATGCGCCTTCCGCAGCACCTGCAAAAGAACATCAACTTCCACACCTACGAAGGCGGACACATGATGTACGTCTACGAGCCATCGATGAAACAACTCCGCAAAGACATCGAAGCGTTCTACGAATCGGCGCTGAAACGCGAGTAATAAACCCTCTCCCGGTCCCGGTGAGGGACCGGGAGAGGGTTGGTGCCGTGTGCCGTGTGCCGTAACCGCAGAGGCCGTGGCATGACAGCGGTCCTACGGTGGGTCGAGTTCCACGAGACCCACCAAGGCGTTATCATCACCGGTAAATGCCCGACGCCGACATCCCCAATTCCCCGTCGCTCTTCGCCACCACGCTCAACGAGTGCCGCGAGCTCTACGTCTCCAGCGGCCGGCTCTGTGTCCATGAATTTCCCGACCGCATCTCCCCCGCGGGCGACAAATTCGTCGAGCTCATGGACGACCTGCACCGGGCCCTCGTGCTCAAGACGTACGTCGCCGTCTGTGAGGCCGACCGCAAGTGGTCCAGCGAAGAACGCTACCTGGCGGAAACGCTGTTCCACCATCTGTGGGGCCAGCGGCTCACGGGCGACGACCTTCGCACCGCCGCCAAGCGGGCCGCCGCCGATTCCGGCAAATTGAAATGGTACGCCCTCGTCCGGCCGTTCGACCAGATCGTCCCCCTCCGCGACCGGATCGGCACGCTCGAATCGCTCGTCATGCGCCTGGCCAACATCATCGCCCGCGCCGACGGCCAGCTCAACGAGCGGGAAGCGGGCGTCATCAAGTCGATTCAAGAGGAGCTGCAGCGCCATCTGCGCCCGGTGCCGATCGACGAACCCACCCAGCACGAGGAAGCCAACGCCACCAGCCAGCAGGCGATCGCCTCGATGAAGAATGATGCCAACGATATCTACGCGGCAACACGCCCGGATGGGGGCAAGGAGCTGGGAGCACGGAGCAAGGGGCAGGGGGTTGGAAGCGCAACTCCCCGCTCCCCGCTCCAGGCTCCATGCTTAGACGACGCCCTCGCCGAGCTCGACGGCCTCATCGGCCTCGATCGGATCAAAGACGAAATTCGCACGCTCACCAACTACCTCAAGCTGCAACAGCGGCGCGGCGCCGCCGGCCTGCCCGATACCGAGATCAGCCTGCACATGGTCTTCACCGGCAACCCCGGCACCGGCAAAACAACGGTCGCCCGCATCGTTGGCAAGATCCTCGGCGCGATGGGCATCCTCAAAAAGGGCCACCTCGTCGAGACCGACCGTTCCGGCCTGGTCGCCGAATTCATGGGCCAGACCGGCCCGAAGACGCAGAAGAAAATCGATGAAGCGCTCGACGGCGTGCTGTTCATCGACGAAGCCTACAGCCTGGCCTCGCACGAAAGCCAGGACGCCTTCGGCGGCGAAGCGGTCCAGGCACTGCTCAAGCGGGCCGAAGACGACCGCGAGCGGCTCGTCGTGATCCTGGCCGGCTATCCCGACGAAATGGACACGATGCTCAAGTCCAATCCGGGCCTGTCGTCGCGCTTCAACCGCATCCTCCACTTCGACGATTACTCGCCGCTGGAGCTGGCCCGCATCTTCGCGTTTCTCTGCGACAAGAACCACTACAAGCTGGCCGCTCTCACACGGGCCAAGCTGATGCTCGGCCTCACCGAGCTGCATCGCATCCGCGACCATCACTTCGGCAACGGCCGCGCCGTCCGCAACCTGTTCGAGCAGGCCATCCGCCGCCTGGCCAATCGCATCGTAAACATCCGCGAGCTCTCCCAAGAGCAGCTCATGCTCCTGGAGCACGAGGACATCCACCTGGACGGCCTGCCGCAAGGCACGGTGCTCGACGCGGCCGACGACGGCCCCTGGCGATATCGCGTCCATTGCCCCGGCTGCAAACACACGACCAAAGCCCGCGGTTCCTTCCTCGGCCAAAAAGTCCGTTGCAACAAATGCAACCACGAATTCGCCGCCGACTGGGGCGAACCGATCCCAAAGTAGTAGGCACCGGGGCACCCGGCCGCCGGGTCGGCGTGCCGTAACCGCCGCGGAATTAACTGGTTCGCGTAGGGTGTGCTGAGTTCGCGAGACCCACCACCCGCGTTACTCAGCCTTCAGCTTCTCAATCAAAAACTTGCGAATCGTCGCATAGCTCCAGCCATCGCCATCCGCATACGCCACAACGACCTCGACCCCGGCCTGCTGCATTTTCTCCGCGAGCTTGATTCCATAAATCGCCGTATGCGTTGGGTCGGGCTGCCGCGTGCCCACGGTCGGTGGTTGCTTGTCCTTGGAGTAGTACAGCAGCACCGGCGGGTCATCGTTCGTCACCAGCTCGATCGGCGAGTATTCCCGAATCATCGGCAACAGCCTCTCGCGGTTCTCCAGGAGCAGCGCGAACTCCTCCGGCCGCGTGCGCCCCTCACTCCGAAATCCGAACGCATGGCCTCCGTACTCGGCGTTCGGAATCCACTCCTTGAGCTCCTTCGGGTCCAGCGACGTCTGTGCCACTTCAACACCCGCGCAGGCCAGCCGTGTCGATTCGCGGGAGATTGGATCGCTGTTGTTCGGGTCGGCCAGGTCATCGTGGAACGCCAGCCACAACGAAGTGCAGGCGCCCGCCGATCCGCCCGTCGCGCCGATCCGCGTCGGATCGACGTTCCATTCCTTCGCCTTCGCCCGAATGGTCTGCACCGCCCGCGCCGCATCGAGCACGCATGCCTTCACCGGCGGATCGATGCCTTGTTTCATCGCCTGATCGATAAAGCGATAGTTGATCCGCGCCACCGAGACGCCCGCATCCAAGTACGGCTGAATGAACTCGGGCAGGTACGAGCCCTTATCGCCACGAATCCAAGCCCCGCCATGGATCATCACTACCACCGGCGTCGGCCGATCGGACTCCGCCTTCCAAAAATCGAGCTTCTGCCGCTCCGATTCCTTCCCATACGCATAATCGGCAACGGTCGGCATTCGCCGCTCATCGACCGATTCCCCGCGTTGCTGCGCCGCACCGTTCGCGGTCAAAACCAACAGCAGACAAACACCGGCAACATTCCGCCACATCGCGCGCCTCGCAAGCTAATGCATTTCCATTTTGAGTGTAGCGGATAATCAACCCTCTCCCGGTCCCGGTGAGGGACCGGGAGAGGGTTCTTACCCGCTACACGGTTGCCGGAAATGTTCTAACGGCCACTCATCTTCAGCCACCCGCCCGGCATCGTCAAGTTTTTCCGGCGACTGGATACTAAACCCTCTCCCTCCGGGAGAGGGCAGGGTGAGGGTTCTTCCGTCTCCCTTCCCTTCACGCGGAACTCGATTACGTCCCTCTTCTGTCTCCCTCCCCTTCGACGGGGAGGGACTAAGGGAGGGGTTATCGCCTGCGTGCCACTCGCCGCGGCGAGTGGCAGCCGCGCACCAATCGCATATTACTCGGAAACTATTTGACTGCCTTTCCGGAGCACGAGTTCCAGATAAACATCCTTGTCGATTGTCTCGCTAATCGAGTCCACGTGAGCGTCGGCGTAGGCGTGATTCACCACGCTAGGATGCCGGCTGCTAGGTCCCCAAATACGCGCTCCTCCGCCGTGCGGACTTATCGGCTGATAATACTTGTCCGGGTTGTTGCCCTGTGGGTCACCCTTATTCAACGCGATGTCGCATTTTGTTGTGTCGTCGCACGTCCAAGTAAAACGGCCCGGTGCGAATTCCCGACCCGCCGGATCAACTCCGTTGGGCGGCGGCATGACCGCCACCACGTAGGATGCGAGCCCACTGTACCAACTGGTCAGATTCTCTTCGCGGCTTTCCGTTATTAGTGCGACCTTCGATGTCCCCTTAGAGAAATGCTTGAAGCTCAGCCCTCTTGTTTGAACCTTTCCCTCGACGACGCCGGGGAACGGCAAACCGCCATTTCCGCAATGAGCGCCACTCGTGCAGTCCTGCCCACCCGCGTTGGACCCAGCCGCGCTCGGCACTCCGCTTTCCAAATGATGGCTGGGACTCGTCCGATAGTGGGTCGCCGCGAGCGCGACGTAGTTGCCCACCGCCACCTTCGAATCCGGTATGCCGCCAAACGAGATTACTTCCTCTTCGCCGGGAAAGCTCGGGCATACAAACGACGATATTCTCGTCGACCAGTAATAGGGACTGCTGGGTGTCGCAGTCGCTTCCCAATTCCAATTGCTCGACAGCGCAAACGCCGCGTCCGCTAGCCTGCCAGATCGCGGGACAGGCGTTTCTCGGGCGGATGTCATTTTCTCGTAAAGCGTGTTTTCTTCCATAAATGGCAAGCACTGGGCCATCCAGCTGTATCCGTCGCCCTGCTGGCCGGCCGTCCAATTTTCCGGCGCTTCCGCACTCGGCGATGCTGCGCCAACCGCCCCATATTTCTGAATACCCTCCTCTGCGACAAGCGGCGACGTGGAGGCCAGCGGCAAAACTCCTCGTGTCTCTTGATGATTCTGAATCGCGATCGTCAACTGCTTGAGATTGTTCATGCACTGATTGCGCCGAGCCGCCTCGCGAGAGGTTCTTACCGACGGTAATAACAATGCAAACAGGACGCCGATAATCGCAATAACCACCAGGAGTTCGACAAGGGTTAGCGCTTTGCGCTCGAGTTTATTCACTGGCCGGCCATTATCGCCGCGCAGCTCGACGCGGGCGAAAGTTCGCCTCGGTTCGGCTTCTGTATCCATGGCAATCCCTCCTGCAGGAAAAGAAAAGGAAGATGAGATCGACAAACGTATCATCGTGCAATAATTTCCATCGCCGGCAACTGCAATTTGATAGGCGCGGGCACTGAACGACGTTCGCCGGTCATCCGCCCTCCCACCAATCGCCCACGGAGCGCAACCGTAAGCTCGAAAGCCGCCAGCGGAACCACCCAACTGGCCCACGAAGCGAGAGGATAAGCCCAACTATCTCCGACACCGGTCACCGTCGCCAGCCCACCGATGATCCTGAGAACTACCGCCGAACATAACAACAGATACGAGCGAAACATCCACCGACGATGTTCGGCAAATCGCCGTTTCACGGCGGCTCGCCATCCGAGCAGCACACTCATTCCGGTGGCGATCCCGAGCACGAAAAACCCAATGGCGGCGTACGTCCCCGTTTGAGCGTAGTAAGCCATCCACAAGCCGCTCGGACAAAGCAGCAATATGACAAGTGCCGCTTGGACTTTTCCCAACGAGCGATGCGACATCGGAAATCGCTTCCGAAACTCATCGCTGACGAGAATCAATCCAAGTAGGAGCGAGGCGGGGCCGGAGAAAATATGCGTATAGAACGCCCATCGGTAAGCGCCGAAAAAATAAGTTTGCCGTCCGCGCAGAAAATCCGAATCAAAATTGGGCGGGAAGTATGCGCGATAGCCGAGAATCACGCTCAACGTGACTTTGACAATCAAGACGACTGCCAGCAGCATCAATACACGTTTCAGAACCGTTGAGCGAGAGTTTTGCATATTTCCCAGATTATTCGTGGGAAAACCGATCTAGTATTCCGCACAGTCCCAGGTTTTCCGTCACTTTCGTCCTTTTGCAGGCGCATGATGGCCGTCCCCTTCACCGCTTTTCCCTCCCGCTTCTCACAGCTCCTTCACCATCCGCTTCAGCGCAAAATGCCGATAGCTCTCGAGCGCGAGTTCGGCAATCTCGTCCCAATCCTGCTTCTCTTCCACATCCAGGTCGATCCAGCCGTTGTGGCCCGTGTACTGGGAGATTTCAAACCGCTTGCTCCCAAATTTGCCACCACGCTTGTCCGCAACGAGCTGCTTCTGCCGCGCGGCACCGACCCAGAACGATAGCTTGAGCCGGCCCGTGTAATAGTGCGCGGTGCCAAAAACTTTGGTGCCCGCCAGCCACGTCGGCATGCCAAACCGTGTGCCGCGCTCCGTCTCCGGAAGCCGGGCGCAGATCGCGTCCAGCTTCTTGAGCACCGCCCGGGCCGCCTTGCCTTGGAACCGGTCGATTTCTTCCGGCCGAAACTTCCGCGTCGGCGGCCGCACGCGCAAATCCTTCTTCAGCGACCGCACCAGCTCGGCCGGCGCCACCATCGCGTACGCCTCGCGCACATGCTCGCCAACGGTCGACCAGCCGAGTCCCTTATCGAGCTCCACGCCCAGCCATCCCGACGGCCCAACATACGGCGGCACAAAGTACGGCCAATCGTTGCCCTTCTTCGCCTTGGTTTTCCCGACACTCAACTCTCGACTCTCAACCCTCAACTTTCCTTTTCCGGCCATCAACTCTCGACTCTCAACCATCAACCCTCGCGCCAACGCCGCCTGCGCCCCGCGCGGCGCCATCAGCCACAGCGCCACCCGCCCATCGCCATGGTGATTGATCGCATACATGCCAAACACGTTCCGCCCGCGCACCCGAAACGTCGGCATCCCATGCGACACAAACTCCTCGACCTCGGGCAGCGCCGCCATGATCTCCCGCACCGTGTCGCTGATAGTTCGCTCAACTCGGGGCATGGCTGTCCCTTTGTAGCTGAACTCGCAAGAGTTCAGACGAGCATCTGAAGTTTTGTAGCTGAACTCGCAAGAGTTCAGACGAACATCTGAAGTTTTGCAACTTCAGCTACGGATTAAATCTGCTTCGAGTGGACCGCTGGCTGCCATTGCTGGCTGGACACCACCCGCCATTTTGACGAAGACCGCTCCGCAGTGCTAGGATTTCAGCCCGAATTAACGCCTGTTGACAATATAACATAAAGGTTATATTATTGTGGTGTGGGATGTCGAATATACCGATGAGTTCGAACAGTGGTGGACGAGCCTCACCGAAGATGAACAGGCCGACGTGAACGCCGGCGTCGAATTGCTCGAACGTCATGGGCCGCAGTTGGGCCGGCCCCACGTGGACACATTGAAAGGGTCGAAGCATTCCAACATGAAGGAACTACGAACGCAATCCAGCGGCAAGCCGCTTCGCACGTTTTTCGCCTTCGATCCGCGTCGCACCGCGATTCTGCTCATCGGTGGCGACAAGACCGGCGACAAGCGATTTTACGATCGTATGGTGCCGATCACCGACAACCTGTACGACGAGTACTTGAAGGAAATCGATCGGGAAGGGCTCATCTAATGGCCGGACATCGCAAGTTTCAACTGCTTCGAGACAAGCTGACCCCCGCCCAGCGCGAGCGCTCCAAGGCTCGTCTGAGCGAACTGCAGAAGGAAATGCTGCTGTCCGAGCTACGCAGGGCCGCTGGCCTGACGCAGCAGCGACTTGCCGACGAACTTGGCGTCTCGCAGCCCTGTTTGTCCAAAATGGAAAAGCAATCCGACATGCAAATCGGCACGCTCGAACGGATTGTTACGTCGCTTGGCGGCCAGCTTGAGGTGATTGCACACATGCCCGGAGGAGATGTCGTTTTAACGCAATTCACTCAGCGTTCTTCCTAGGCATGCGACGCGATACTCAGCCGCCACCAACCGGCTTCCCGTTCGCCAGCAGCGTCATCTCAATAGTCCCGCGCGTCGCTTTCGAGTACGGGCAGATCGTGTGCGCCTTGGCGACCAGCGCCTCGGCCTGCTACTGGCGGACGCCCGCCAGTTCGGCGTCGAGCGTCGCATCGATGAAGAAGCCGCTGTCGTCCTTGTGCAGCCGAACTGTGGCCGTGACCGCTCGCCTCACTCGCTTCGCCGTGTCCTCCGTGCCTCCGTGGTAAATCAGTTCGGCGATGGCCAAAAATAGTTGCTGAACTTGCCCGTCGTTTGTGATACGGTCGATGTCGCACAATATTGCGCGCCGAAAGAACGCCGGCAACATTGTCAATCAGCGTTCGCGCTCACCCTGCACACCGACCGCCATGTTCCATCACCCACCAGCCATCAATCAACGTAACCAACGCCGTTCTCCCAGTTTGAACGAGCTGGCCACGGGGCGACCCCCATGCGCACGTGACCCCTTCGAAAGTTTAACGACTTACGTCGACGCGCTCGTGACCCCATCGCAAAAACAAGCCATTTTTGCGGGCCTAAGTTCGACCCCCCTGTCGTCTTCGAAAATCGAAGCCACTTCCGAAAGCTCGCCCGCCCCGATTGAGAATTTGATGCAAGATTTCAGCGCTGCCGTCATGTCTCTGCGCCCTCCGGGACCTCCTGTTCAAAACGCTCGATCGAAAATCGCAACCGGCCAAAAATAGTTGCTGAACTCGCACCACGAATCTGCTAACGTCGATTTCGATGATGCGAGACTCTCCGTTCGGCTGAGCTCACGGCCGAAGCCCGACCCCGGCACCAACAACACGCGTGTTCTCAACTCGAATCCAACTGCGATCATCTGCGAAATCCGCGGCAAAAAACCCGTCTGGAACCCGGAGTGTCGCGCGCCGCCCAAATCTGCTAAATTTCCAGCCTAGCCCATTCTCAGGCGCACGCGAAAAATGGATTGATCCTATGTCCGCCAACGGCACACTATCCCCTGAAAAACCCTCCCTCAACTTCATCGAGCAAATCATCGAAGCCGATCGCGCCGCCGGTAAGAACGGCGGCCGAGTCCACACTCGCTTTCCCCCCGAGCCGAACGGCTACCTCCACATCGGCCACGCCAAGAGCATCTGCCTGAACTTCGGCCTCGCCGAGGAGTACAAGGGCAAGTTCAACCTGCGCTTCGACGACACGAACCCCACCAAGGAGGAGCAGGAGTACGTCGACTCGATCATCGATGATGTCGACTGGATCACCTCCGCGTTTGCGGGCGACCAGCGAGCCGGGTCGTCCCCGACCCCGGCCCGTTCCGAACCGCTCTATGCGTCCGACTATTTCCAGCAACTCTACGACTGGGCCATCCAGCTCATCAAAGAGGGCAAGGCCTACGTCTGCGACCTCACGGCCGACGAAGTTCGCGCCCATCGCGGCACGCTCAGCGAACCGGGCAAGAACAGCCCCTACCGCAATCGGTCCGTCGACGAAAATCTCGACCTGTTCGAGCGGATGGAGAAGGGCGAGTTCCCCGACGGCGCCCGCACGCTCCGTGCCAAGATCGACATGGCCTCGCCCAACATCAACATGCGCGACCCGGTGATGTACCGCATCAAGCACGCCTCGCATCACCGCTCGGGCGACCGCTGGTGCATCTACCCATCCTACGACTACACCCATGGCCAAAGCGACTCGATCGAGGGCATCACCCATTCCATCTGCACGCTCGAATTCGAAAACCACCGCCCGCTCTACGACTGGTTCTGCAAAGAACTGCGGATCCACCACCCACAACAAATCGAGTTCGCCAGGCTCAACCTCACGTACACGGTGATGAGCAAGCGCAAGCTGCTTCAGCTCGTGCAGGAGAAGCACGTCGCCGGCTGGGACGACCCGCGGATGCTCACCATTCGCGGCCTTCGCCGCCGCGGCTACACGCCCGAGGCAATCCGCGCGTTCTGCGAGCGGATCGGCGTGGCGAAATTCAACAGCACGATCGACATGGCCTGGCTTGAGGACGCGATTCGCGAGGACCTGAATGTCCGGGCCCCGCGCGTGATGGCCGTGCTCAAGCCGCTCAAAGTCGTCATCACGAACTATCCCGAAGGCAAAACCGAACAACTCGCAGCGGCCAATCACCCGCAGTACGCCGCGCTGGGCACCCGCAGCGTGCCGTTTTCGCGCGAGCTGTACATCGAGGCCGACGACTTCATGGAAGACGCCCCCAAAAAATTCTTCCGCCTCGCCCCCGGCCGCGAAGTGCGTCTCCGCTACGCTTACTTCATCACCTGCACCGAAGTGGTCAAAGACAAGTCCGGCCACATCACCGAGCTCCGCTGCACCTACGACCCAGCCACGCGCGGCGGCAACGCGCCCAACGGCCGCAAAGTGAAAGGCACGATCCACTGGGTCGATGCCGCCTCTGCCGTCAGTCCCGAAATCCGCCTCTACGACCACTTGTTCAAGACAGAATTTCCAGATGGTGGGGGACGAAAGGCGGACACCGAAGATCCAGACGATCCCTCCGGTCCTCAACCCTCAACCCTCAACTCTCAACCCTCCACCTTCCTCGACAACATCAACCCAAACTCACTCACGATCGTCCGCGACGCCAAGCTCGAACCATCGCTCGCCGCGGCCGCCCCAGGCCAACATTTCCAATTCGAGCGCCTCGGCTACTTCTTCACCGACCCAATCGACTCGAAACCTGGCAAACCGGTTTTCAGCCGCACCGCGACGCTCCGTGACACGTGGGCCAAGGAATCGGCCAAAGAATAGGCGAAGTTTCATAGATCGTGACCGTCAAACATTATGACAATCCGTTAGTGCAGGCGTACTTTGAAAAGGTGCTGCCGTCGCTAGTCTTTGTCGAGTGCACAAACGTTGCAACAGGTCAGGTTTTGTGTGGAACGGCGACGGTGATTGCACATGGCGGCGATTCGGCAGGCGGTTATATCCCGTATTTGGCAACCGCGGGCCATTTGTTACCCGAAGCAAATGTCGCGACTCATTTTCGACTGACTCGGTACACGTTTGAGGATCTAGCGAACCCAATGTCACGAATGGCCGAATTTGAAATGCCTCATGCAGAAAGCACTCGTAAGACTCCAGCATACATAAAGATTGGTGATAAGGACGGCCTTTCCCGTTTGGACATTGGTTTGATCCGGGCACCGATCACCTGCATCGATGGCCAGCCTTGGTTCGTAACGAATAAGCCTTCAACAGAGTCAATGTCTATCCAGCCGGCGTCCGCTTGGGCAGCTGAAGGTTCGCAAGTCGCTTGGGCAGGATTTCCAGCGCTCGCTATGGACATCGCGCGGCGTCCACAACCTTGCTATTACCAAGGGGTCATTTCGTCGTTACTAATTAGGAACGAATTCCAGATGTACCTCATTGACGGACACAACACGTTTGGCATTAGCGGCGGTCCTGTCTGGTGGATCAACGCTGAATCACGAGTACCAACCGTAATTGGTATCGTATCATCCTATCGCTTTAGCAAACAAATGAACGCCATGCCTGGATTGGTTGCTGCAACGCCGATCCAGCTTTTGTTGTCGCTGGTTTTTCAAGACTACGTTGCTAAGACCTCAACGATAAATTAGGGATTGGCCGATCCCGCGATTAGCGCGCAATCGCGCCCCTAACGTGGAGACACAACGGAGGCGCCCAATCGCTACTTCGGATCCGGCACGGACAGCCCGCGACAAATCTTGATCGCGAGCCGATCGCTAACTTCCGTGTGCCGTGGCACCGCTTCAACCTCGCCCGTGTGCGGGTTGGTCCACAGCGAGTGCGAGCGGCCCTCGCGCTTCAGCCGACAGCCATGACGCCGCAGATGGCGCAAGAAAGAGGTCCGCTTCATTCGACAACGACGATCTCGCGTTCGGCATCGGCGGGCACGCCGCGCAAACCGTCCTCGCGCCGATCTTCAAGAATCAACGCAATCGCATCGCGCAGACTGGTCACAGCTTCTTGCTTGGTCTGGCCCTGTCCGTTTGCTCCCGGCACTTCGGGGCAATACGCGATGAACCACGGTCCATCCTGTTCGATCACGGCAGTGAATTCGTTTCGCATTGAATGCCTCGAATTTTGCCAGCGAGCAACCATCGCCGACAATGACAATTTTAAGCGATGAACCTGACTCCGACTATCCCGTCTTCAACTGCTGCGCTCCGCGCCACCTGGGCCAAAGAGTCGGCCCGAGAATAGATCGAGAGATTAGCGGTGCTGAGGAATTCGACGGCCGAGCCCACGGCAACCGCAGACAATAAGCATCCCAACCATGAACGCGGCGAAAGACGGTTCAGGCACCACCAAGGTCGCCACCACGCCGGCATGGTCGGCCGGCCACAGACCAGACGGTGTGCGATCGGCAAGTGCCTCGCCAACGGTGTCTGCGTCCACGGCGAGTGGTCCGTTCCTAGTCAGGATCAGGTCGACTCTTTGGGATAGCTCGGAAGGGTTATTCAGGAGGTCTGCATCTTGGCAGCAAGTGTATCCGGGATCGCCGGGGTGAACTACGCTCCAGGCGTCGCTGAATCCGGCGCCAATCAGGCTGGCGTAGGTTGAGGACCCACTGCCATCGGCCGGAGAATTGAAGTCGCCGACGAGAACGGTGGGCGAATTTGAATTGGTTGGACCGGAGAGCAATTCGGCGGCTTGAAGCACTTGAGCCGCCGCGACCGGATCGAGATGCGTGTTGAAAAATCGGAAGTCGAGTCCATCGGTGTCGACGTCCACTGCCGTCCACCCGCGCAAGAAGTTCACTCCCAACGCCGAGCCAAACACCGCGTAGTTGCCGGATTGCGGATTGGAGACTTGGAACTGAGAAGGTGGGAGATCGGTGCGAGCGAGGATCACGTCGCGGTCCGTCAGTCGAATATCTTGCAGAATCGGACTAGTGTCGGGATTAAACCCGATAAGTCGCGGAAACTCGGCATCGACGTTTTGAACTGTTGCCACCGCCGCGTAGCTCAAGCCCCGCGCACTGAGTGCGTTGAGCATCGTCGACAAGAAGTCGATTTCCACGGTGGTCGCATGAGGCGCACCTGGACCATCAAAGGGCGCGGACCGAAACAGCGACACCTCCTGCAAACCAATCAGGGCCGGTTGCTTCTGGTCAACCTCGAGAGCGATGGCGTCCGCTCGGGCGGCGATATCGCTGGCCAATACTTGCGCATATATCGTCGTGGTGAGCGCCACGACGTTTCCCGGATTCGCGCTGACATCGGCAACGTACTGGCCAACGTCAAAGCCCACATACATGTTTTGTGTCATGACGCTGACCGCCGCGTCAATCCGCGGAGCGAGCATCAAGCCGACCAACGCGGCAAGATACAATCGAGAAGCAACGGAATCGAAATGTGATGCGGACATCATCGTGCCCTTTCATCTCGCATGGAGCGATCCTTCTCAGGGGTGTTAAAGTGCGCAGCATAGCACATCCGCCAGTTGATAAGAAGCAGTTTCATAACGCGCTTTGGTAGCTGGATTCGCAAGAATTCAGCCAGGAGGGCTGAAGTTTTGCAACTTCAGCTACCGTATTGAAACTGCTTCAAGTCAAATAAACTCAAAACAATGGAAAACTGCGGCAAAGGGCACGTGTCGCTGGCCGGGCTCGGCCAGCACTTCCAATTCGAGCGCCTCGGCTATTTCTTCACTGACCCCGTCGACTCGAAGCCCGCCACCCCGTCTTCAACCGCACCGCCACCCTCCGTGACACCTGGGCCAAAGAAGCGGCCAAGGATTGAATGATATCCGGCGGCCCATTGCCCGCAAGTAAGGAGCGACTGATTGAATTGCGGCCAACTTGGGCAACGCTGGTCCACACCCCAAAATGGCGGCGAACTTTGGACTAGTTCGGTTGCCGTCGAACAACTTGCTCTCCGGCACAAGAACTGCTCATCCGTCTCGTGCCAGAGTTCGAGAGGGTGAGCTATGTCGGCCGCAATCTTGGACAACGTGTTTGTCATGCTGTGCGACTGGCGGGGCAGATGCGTCTGGACGAGCACGCCTCATGTTCTTGTCGATGTTGGAGAATTCATATGGCGGCGATTGACGGCCGATTCGCAGGAACGGGCTAAGGCTGTTTTTGCCCGCGTGGTCACCCTCAGGGAAATGCAGGAAGCTGATATTTCGGACGAAGGCGGCAGAGTTTTTCACGGTCGCTTTTGGCCGCTCGATTCGCCGGACGCGGCCGTCTGCATCATCGGTGCCCGAATTCCCGAGCAAATGGCACGGCTCGGGCCGCGGGAAATCGAATGCTTGAAATTGCTTTCTGAGGGGGCCGATGCCCGCAGTATGGCGGAGCAGCTCGACGTGGGAGTGAGCACCGTCCACACGCACTTAAAGCGGGCCCGAGTGAAGCTCGGCCTCCCAAGCATGGAAGCGCTGATCGCCTTCTCCGCGCGATACTTCTACCAGCCCGAAAGTTCACTCAAGCGACGGGCCGCCAATTAGCGAAGGCAATGCGCAAAAACGAGTCAATTGTGACCGCGCTGCGCCAAAATAAAGCATACGTGCTGAGTGGCTATTCAGTCCGATGCGATTTGTCACACCGGCTCGTACATTGGCGATAGGCAGCGTACGATCGGCCACGCACTTTGCTGGATGAAATGCCGGCCGGGGCGATCCTGCCCCGGATTCCGCCCCGTCCGGCCAGATGCGCTTTGGGCGCTCCATCTACATCGGCTATATTCGCATCGTGTCAACATCACGAGTGACACAATCTTCGTGAGGTTTTGTCATGTCGGATACGACACCGGACGATATTGCCGTAACGGTTTGCGACTGGAACGGTCGACTCATCTGGACGAGCCGGAATGCCCCGTGTTGTGGCGCCGGCAATCCCATCTGGGAAGGCGCTGCTCCCGAATGCGCAGAGGCCGTCAGAGCGGCCGTCTCGCGCGTCGTGGCGCTGCGCGAACCGCAGCAATACGAGGCGGCCAACCTGCGCGGGGAGTTTTTCCACGTTTGGATGTGGCCGCTCGACTCGCCTGAAATCGCCGTCTGCATGCTCGCCGTGCGAGTTCCCGTCGAACTTTCACTGCTCTCGACTCGCGAGCGAGACTGTTTGCATTTGTTGGGCGCAGGCGCGGCGCCCGGCGCGATTGCAACCGCCTTGGATATCAGCGTGAGCACGACCCACACGCATCTGAAGCGGGCGCGGGTCAAGCTCGGCATCGAGAACATCGAAGCACTGATCAGCTTTGCCGCCCGACACTGCGTCTGACTACTTCCCGCCCTCTTTGCTCCCGCGCTCCGTCCCCGGCGCGTTATCGATTACTTCATTCAGCAGAAACACCTCGACGCAGTTGTTGTCGTTCTGCCAATTGGCCTCAAAGCGCTTGGTCAGTGGCTCGAAGCCGGCCGACTCGCTCAGGCGGATCCGTTCCGGCTCGACTCCCAACTCCTCCAGAAACTGCATTACCGTCCGTGCGCGAGTGTAACAGAGTTGCCAATGATCGGCGAACTGACTACCCGACGGCAGCGGCCGCTGTGTCGAATGGGCGCGGACTTCGATCTTGTTCAGCTTGCCGATAATCGCCGGAGTAAAACTGGTCAGCTCGCGCTTTGCCTGCTCCGAAAGCGCGGCCGACGCTTCCTCGAACCGCACCAACAGCGCCGGCAGCGTGCGGTCGCTGTTCGCCAGGAAGTGGATCGGGTCCTTTTGTTCCCAGCGCGAGGTCTTGTCCCCGTCGACGGGACCGTTCGACTGCGGAGTTTCGCTCGGCCGGGTGTGGTTCCGCTTCATGGAATTCGCCGACGGCACGCCGCCGGGCGTCTCGCTCGGCACGCTGAAGCTGGCGCCCGTGTTCGACGACGACGTGCCCCACGGGTCTTCAAAGTATCCCGCGATGGCGACTTTCACATCCTGGTTCTGCGACGTGATCCACATCACCAGAAAGAAGGCCATCATCGCGGTCACGAAGTCCGCGTAAGCCACCTTCCAAGCACCACCGCCATGACCAGCCATACGTTTCGGGTGAGTAAGTGAGTGGGTGAGTAGGTGAGTAGGTAGTCGATCGCTCGCCGTCACCTACTCACCTACTCACTTACTCACCTACTCACCTCTTCCTCCTACGCTGCTTCCGCTTCCTTGAACCACTGATCGAGCTCTTCCCGCTCCGGCCGGAATTCGCTCACCACGCCACGCCGACCCATCTCCACCGCCACCTTCGGCGGCAGATTGTTGGCGAAGCCCACGATGATCGTTGCGCACGTCCGAAGATAAGAAAATTCGGCCTGCGAAATGAATTCCATCCGCGTCACCAGCGGGGCCGCGAAACCGTACGACAGCAAAATTCCCAAAAACGTACCGACCAGCGCGGCGCCCACCTTGTGACCAATCTCGGCCGGCGGTCCGTCGATGTGCCCCATCGTTACCACGATGCCCAGCACGGCCGCCACGATGCCGAAGCCCGGCAGCGCGTCGGCTACTTTCGACAGCGCGGCCATCGGGGCATGATGTTCGACTTCCATCACCTTCAGTTCCGCCTCCAGCAGCTCGGCCATTTGCTCCGGCTTCACGGTCGCGTCGACCAGCGGCCCCATCCCGCCGCAGATGAAATGCAGCAGGTGGTGATTGTGCAAAATGCGAGGGTACTTGGCGAAGATGTTGCTGTTCTCAGGATTGGAAATGTGCGGCTCGAGCGCCAACATGCCGTCCCGCCGTGCCAGCCGCAACAGGTCGTAGGTGCACTTGAACAAGTCCTCGTAGGCCTGCTTCTTGTACGGAGAGCCTTTGACGGCGCCCATGATGCCTTTTGCCAGGTCGACGAGCACCTTCTTCGGCGCGCTGACCAGCAGCGCCCCAAACGCCGCCCCGCCGATCGTCACAAACTCCGACGGATGAATCAGCGCGCCGACGTGGCCACCGGCCATGCTGAACCCAGCCAGCACGCAACCCATCACCACGATGCATCCGACAATGACGATCATCAGTCTGCCAATCCAGCTTGCCCGTTGGATGGCTCCGGGAGGCTGAGCTTGTCGAAGCCCGCCGAGTCATCCACGCCAAATCACGGCAATAGCCCGACCGTCGCCAAGGCAAACCGCCATGGCTCGCGGGCGTTACCGACCGTGTCTTAGCTACCATAGCACGGGCAGAATGACGCGGACGCCGGGAAAAACAGCCGTTTCGCAGCAAGACGTCCCCACACTTGCGGGGTGGCCGGTCGTGGCCCTTACATCCGGCCAACCCGCACGATCGGCCGGCAACTTGAGCGCAATCGTTGCCAAGAGAAGTGTACTCCTCTCGCTCCGCGAGAGGGATTCGTGAAGGGAATCGTCAAGGGCACAATGAAATTGGACGCTACGAACGAAGTGCAATGGGCCGACGCTTTCGTCGCCGACAACCAATGACAAGTATCGCACCCAAAAAGATGGCGCTGCTCGCCGGCTCCGGCACGCTCGATAGCGACGCGCCAGAGCCCGGCCCAGTGAATGCATTCCGCCAGATCGCGTAATCGGCGGTGTCGACCACCCCATTTTCATTGCCGTCGGCCCACAAACCGGCGACGGGAACCGTCGTGCCGTACGCGCCCTTCCACACGTTGTAGTCCGCGGCATCCACGTCGCCATCCACGTCGTAGTCGCCTGGAATCCGCGCCGGCCCGACGATCTGCCGAATCATCCCGTCGCTCTTGCTGAGAATGTACAGCTCGCCGTCATTGCCGATTTGGATGCGAATGTCGGCCCGGCCGTCGCTGCCGCCCGACACGGCCGCGCTGCCCGGCAAATGATCGTCCAGCCCGCCCCGTTCGTGATAAGCCTGCTCGACGATTTTAAAGAGCGGTCCCTTCACGGTGTCGCTCGGTACGTCGCTGGTGGTGTTCCAAAGTTGCTCGCCCTGATCGGGCGCGTCATTAGGGTCGTTCCACAAGATGTCCAGCGAATGGATCGCGGCCATCGTCGCCGGGTTGCCGTCATCGGCCGCGAGCATTTCCGCGTAGTCGGCATAGAAGATTTGTCCGGTCGTGATCTCGCCGAACAAAAACTTGCCGTACAACTGCGGGATCTTGCTGCCGCGATAGACATAACCACTCGAAATCGAATCGCCGATGTAGGTGCTGTCTGAAAAATCGTGCCCATAGGCTGCCACGGGGTAGGTCGGCGTCAGTGTGCCCGAGTTGGAGCAGGTACTAAAGCTGCTGCCAGTGCAGATCAAGTCCTTCTCAATGACGTCCGGACTTGGAATTGGGCCAGTTTGGTTGTTGTCGTTTGCATCAATAAAGAGTTCCTCGGGCCCCTCCCGCCGTGAATATCCATAATTGACTCCCTTCTTGATGATGTTTACTTCTTCCCAATCGTGCAGGCCAATGTCGCTAACAATTAGATGATTGTTCGTGTTTACATCCGGGTTACCCGGATCGACGTCCCAGCTCATTCGGTGAGGATTGCGCATCCCCAGAGCCCAAATCTCATCGCGTACCGTCCCATTCGTGCCGCCCGGGTTTGGCACGTTGAAGAACGGGTTATCATTGGGGATGAAATACCGACCACCGTTCGCCGATGTGACTGGCGTATTCACATTGGCGTCCGGTGCGATTCGCAGCACCTTGCCGCCCATCGTATTCAGCAACTGGGGCGTCCTTCGTGCAGTCAAGCTGGTGGTGCTTTCCCCAGCCCCGCCGTCGCCGATCGAGATGTACATCACGCGCCAATCGGGATCGCCTGGCCCGGCGGTCGGATTGAATATTAAGTCCCCCATCGGATGAATCTGGCCCGACATATTCACCCGCATTAGCTCCCGTGCCGTGCCTTCGAACGTCGTATTGTTGATATTCGTATCAGTCCATTCGACCAGAACCGTCGCCCGCGTGCTTCCACCTGGTGTCGCAAACGCGGTTGACGTTGTGTACCCCGCGGTATTCAGTCCAGGTTCGTTCGTGTTGTCCGGACCGAAGGTGCCGGTCAGATGGCCCGGCTGCTCCATGTGCACCGTGTAAAACTTCCCATTCGTTTGATACGCCGGGTCAAATTGGAACGTAATCAGTCCGTTGGCGAACCCTGACGAATACACGAACTCGCGGAACATCCCCGGATTCTTGACCTCTGGAAAATCCGGATCGATCACCCGGCCGTTGAAGTCCAGATACTGCGTAAATTGCTTTGTGTTCTTGTCGAGAATGTAAAGCGGCCCGTTCAGGTCGTTCACGAAGAAACGGTTGCCGCCGCCCGGCTCATCTGCCAGGAAATTGACCCGTGCCAGGTACGCGCTGTTCGCAGTGGCCGAAGGAAACGCCACCGAACCGGTCATCGGCATCGTCGCGTAGTCTTGAATCCGCAGCGATGTTAATTCCGCCACGGCCGAGCAGCTCATCGCACCCCAAATCACGACCGCCGCCAGCGCCGCCGCCCCGCGCGGCGACCGCCGACAATTCGCTGCGCCAATTCGCAACGCCTTGCGCAGAACAAGGGCAATGCCGCCTGAAATCGTCATGGATTGGGAAGGGGGGTGCAGGTTGGTGGGACGCGCGAGCCAAACCGATGCGCCGCGCGATGCTTGCCCCAGCGAGCGGCCGATCTCCTGCATCTTGCTCGAAACCTGAAGATTTGTCCATTCTCTTAGCGGTTACGCGACTGTTTTTTTGCCGTAGCAAACGCTCCGGCCACGTCCGCACCGCCGCATTTTCAGCCCGGTTTGACCTTTCCAGCGGCTGGGTCTAAGCTGAACCGACTTATCCCGCTCGACGAATTTGTGGAGCTTGACCATGAAAATGCACTCCCTTTCATCCGGCCTGGCCGGTCGCTTCCTGTGCCTGCTCCTGTCCGTGGCGATGGCGACCGGGCCGTCGGCTGCAGTCTTCGCCCAGACGAATGCGGCGGCCCAAGCCGTCCGCCAGCGGGTGCAGGGGCTCGAGGGCGGCGGCGAGTCGCAACCCGCCCCGACGACGCCGCCCCCTGGCGACGATCGTGACTATGGCGGCGGCCGCGAATCGATGCCCGCCATCCCCGGCGCCGGCAGCGCCGATACCTCGTACGTCGCACCAAACGCCGTCGCCATTATCGTTCTCCGACCGGCCCAATTGCTGGCCGCGCCGCTCGCCCAGATGTTTCCCGTCGAAGTGGCCAGCGCCGCAGGCCTGAAGAACCTGGGTTTTGATCCGGCCGATATCGAGCAGGCGGTCGCGTTCGCCCAAATGCCGTCCGGCGAATCGCCCCAAGTCGATTACGGCGTGGCGATTAAATTCCTGAAGCCGTTCAAGGGCGCGGCCATCCCCGCACACCTCCGCGCCCACGCGGCGCCGGGCGATCTGGCCGGCCGCAAGTATTTGCAGAGCCGCCAGCCGATGCTTCCGAGCCTGTACGCGCCGGATGCCAAGACGCTCGTCGCGGCCCCGGATACGACATTGCGGCAGCTCGTCGAAAGCAAGGACCAGCCCAAATCCGGATCGGTGATCGACCGCGTCCACGCGGCCCCGCCCGGCAGCGATCTCTATGTGGCGGTCGACGTCGCCGCCCTTCGGCCGCTGATGGCGGTGGGCCTGATGCAGGCCGCTCAGCAGTTGCCCCCCGGGACGCCGCCGGAAGTCCAGCAGTTTTTCGAGGCCCCGAATCTCATCTCCGCCGCCGAGCTCACATTCAACGTGTCGGCCAGCGGTCCAATGTCGCTCGTCGTTCACGCCAACGACGACGCCAGCGCCGAGCGGCTCGAGCAATTGGTCGACGCCGGCATGCAACTGTACCAATCGCAGCTCAAGGCGCAGATGGCCGCGCAAGCCACCGGCGATGACCCGATCGCGCAGGCCATGGCCCGCTACATGGAGCGGATGTCTGTGCAATGGGCCGACAGCTTTAGGCCGCAGCGCGAGGGCGCCAAGCTGACTTTCTTCAAAACGGAGGGAGACGATCCGGCAAAACAGCAGCTCACCCAGGTGGCCGTCATCGGCATCCTCGTCGCGCTGTTGCTGCCGGCCATCCAGGCAGCACGCGAGGCGGCCCGACGGACGGACTCGTCGTACAAAATGAAGCAGATCATGCTCGCGCTTCACAACTTCCACGATACGCGCAAGAACCTTCCCGCCCACGCCATCTACAACGCCGACGGCCAGCCGCTCTTGAGCTGGCGCGTGCAGATCTTGCCGTACTTGGAGGATGGCGGCGCGGAGCTCTACAAGGAATTCAAGCTCGACGAGCCGTGGGACAGCGAGCACAATCGCCCACTCATCGCCCGCATGCCGGCCGTCTTTTCCAACCCGAATTTCATCTCCGAGCCCGGCAAGACGAATTTTCTGGGCGTCGTCGGCGAGCACTGCGGCTTCAACGGCACGAAACAAGGCCTCGGGTTCAAGCATTTCACCGACGGCACCAGCAAGACGATCGTGCTCGTCGAAGCCGACGCCGATCGGGCCGTCGAATGGACCAAGCCCGACGACTGGCAATACGACGCCAGCAATCCGTCCGCCGGCCTGGGAAAACTGCGGCCCGGTGTCTTTAACGCCGGCTTCGCCGACGGCTCCGTACAACAGATCTCCAACAACATCGACCCGGAGATGCTCAAGGCGCACTTCACCCGCGACGGCGGCGAAGTCATTCCGCAAACACTCCCTCCCCAGATCCGCAATCGTTGACGGTGCTCATTCGCGCTCTATTGGTCTGTCAGGCATGATCTGATGCGTAGCTGAAGTCGCAAGACTTCAGGTTCTCGCATGAGGACTGAATTCTAGCGAATTCA
Organism: Lacipirellulaceae bacterium; assembly: GCA_044868555.1. Lineage (GTDB taxonomy): Bacteria > Planctomycetota > Planctomycetia > Pirellulales > Lacipirellulaceae > JABDGM01. The sequence goes on from JBIOWO010000253.1 coordinate 55,396, forward strand.
GCTACATCGATTCACGGCCTGACAGACCACTAGGCTGCCGCTCGCGGCCCAACGCGAATTGGGTAAATCGCCAACCACGCGAGGCCGCCCATCAACGCGAGCACCCAGCCTGCCGGCTCCGGCACCGCCGCCAGAGTCGTCGTCGCCCCGGCCGTCGAGCCCGACGTGTCTCCGAAATGGGTCATCCACACCGGGTAGTCTTCGTCGCCGACCGTCCCGCTGCCGTCTCCGTCCGCGCCATCGAATGGCGTCACGCTCGTGCCGTAGGTCCGTCGCCAGACGACATAGTCGGCCGCGTCCACGACTCCGTCCCGATTGTAGTCCCCCGCCAACAGCGCGGCCGTCACCTGGCCCGCGAGCGACAGCGTGAGCATCGTGTTCAACGCGCCCGGCAGATTCTCGTCCGACAGATTCAGCGTATAAGTGGCCGAAAAGCTGCCCACCACCGACGTATTGAGCATCGCCGTGAACTGCTGATATGCACCGGCATCCAGCGACAAGCTGCCCGCCGACACCGCCAGATTCGTGCTCAAGGCCGCCAACGCCGCCGCCCCGCCGCTCCCCATCACGCTGTCAAAATCCAGGTCGGCGGTGTAGCCGGGCGTCGTGGACCGATTGAACAGGTCGAAATTGAACGTCGGCGCCGCACTGCCCATCGTCACCGAGCCGAAGTCATGCATTAGAGTCGTCACCGTCGAGCCACCGGCAAACGACGGCGTCGCATGATCGAGCACCGTCAGGCTCAGGTTGATCGTGTCGTTCGCGTCGCCCGCTCCGTGCCCGGAGCCGGCGCTGCCGGTGATATCGAGATTGTTGACGGTCACCGTGCCACTCTTCAACCCGGCGCTCGTCGTGGTCGTGTTGAGCCCGACGTTGAACGTTTTGCTGTCCGTCATGGTCGTGCGAAACGCATTCAACTTTCCGGTCACCGTGCTCGTGGCAGCGCCGTTCGTTGTGACTTCGTAATACGTGCCGTCCGTACCGCCTTTATTCAGTTTTACGCTTTGTGCGCCGGGCACTCCGCCGCCAACAAATACCCGCCCCAGGTCGACGTTCTTCGTCGAGCTGCCATCCCCGTTCACCGTCGCGCCGTCGATGGCGATTTGACTGTTGTTATTGGTGGTCTTGAAGATCGACCACACCCATTCCGGATGATCAACAAATGGATTGCGGTTGCTTTGCATGTAGGGATTGCTGATGGCCGGGCCCGTTGCTCCGGGCAAGCCGTAGATCGCGTGGTTGCGGCGCCGCTCGAACGCGTCCGGCACGTCCCTGAAGTGGTAATAGATGAGCGACGACAAATCGCCCATCTGCGTTCCGGTGGGAGGATCGTTATCCGTCAGCGACAGCGTCGAGTATCGCGTGGCCATATAGAACTGGGAGCGGGCGACGTCGCCCGCATCCGCATCACCGGGATAGAAATAATCGCCCACCGGTCCGTAATTACCAGAGGACGCGTCCAAACCGAAAGGGTCATCTCCCCGGGCGTTATTGATGTCCGTGTCAGCGGGGCGCAAGTTGAACTGATCGCTCGCGATGTTTGCGACATTGTTGCTAGCGCTGGCCCCGAGTCGCGACTGCGGCCAAATGTGCTCTCGATTCCACGGTAAGTTCACATTATCCCAAACATCAGAAACTGACGCGCGATTATAGATCAGCAAGATATTTCCGGCCGCATTCGGATCCGGGTCTGTGTATGGTGCTGAGTAGCGTGCGTCGCCGTAGGTCACATCCGTCATGTCGCTGACGATCGTCCGCAACTGACTAAGCAGCGCTGCCCCGGTGAGCCCGGCCGTGCCATTGTAATAGCTCACCGGCGGATCATAGTCATCCGCCCCTGCCTGCAGGGCCGCGAGCGCCACGGCCAAGGCCAACAGTATCGCCACGAATCGCTGTCGCCTGATCAACGCACCACTCCTCATCCCGTAGCCGCTTCGTGCCGAAACACGGATCGCGAGTTTCGGCGAAACTCGCCTACGCGCCTAATCCCTCAGCATACTCGCCTACTCGCGATTTGCCGAGCAGAAAGTGCCCCCAACCCGTCGCGTCCCTTGCGATCAAACCACAATCACCCGATAATCTCCGCCACAATACCTCCGACCTCCGACCTCTGACCCCCGACCTCTCCATCATGCCCCTCCTCGTCGTCGGCTCGATCGCCATCGATAACATCCTCACACCCTGCGAGCGCCGCGACGGCCTGCTGGGCGGCTCCGCTACACACTTCTCCTACGCCGCCAGCTTCTTCACGCCCGTCGAGCTCGTGAGTGTCGTCGGCGGCGACTGGCCTGCCGAGCATACCGAATTCCTCCGCCGTCGCGGCATCGACGTGGCCGGCATCCAGGTCATTCCCGGCGGCAAATCGTTCCGCTGGACCGGCCGCTATGAACGGAACATGAACGACCGCGAAACGCTCGACATCGAGCTCGACGTGTTCGGAAAATTCGAGCCGGTGCTATCGCAGTCGGCCCGCCACAGTGAATACGCCTTCCTCGCCAACGCCGCGCCGTCGACGCAATTGAAAACCCTCGAACAAGTCTCCGGCGCCCGGCTCGTCGTCGCCGACACGATGGAGCTCTGGATTCAAACCGCCCACGCCGACCTGATGCAGCTCTTCCAGCGCATCGATGGACTGGTGATCAACGACAGCGAAGCAAAGATGTTGACCGACACCGACAACCTGGCCCTCGCCGGCCACATGGTCCGCGAGATGGGCCCCAGGTTTGTCGTCATCAAGAAAGGCGAGCACGGCGCGATGTTCTTCAGCGAGCACGAGACGTACGTGCTGCCGGCGTTCCCGACGGAAAAAGTCGTCGACCCTACCGGCGCCGGCGACAGCTTTGCCGGGGGCATGATGGGATATCTGGCCCAGCAGGAAAACGTCGAGCCCGACACGCTCAAGACGGCCATGGCGTACGGCATCCTGGTGGCCAGCTTCAACGTCGAAGGCTTCGGCCTGGAGCGCATGCAAGAAATCACGCGCAAAGACATCGACGAACGCATGACGGCGTATCGCAAAATGCTCACCTTTTAATGCCTCCAGGCAATGGTAGAATTGAGGAGGCCGCCGGCATGTTCGAATCAAAATGGCATGGTCCGAAAAATGGTTGCCTCACTTCGCTTACCGATTGACCGCGAGAAGCTCCGCGATTTCTGTCGCAGGTGGTCCATTTCCGAGCTTGCGGTCTTCGGGTCCGTCCTGCGCGATGACTTCCGTCCCGATAGTGACGTAGATTTTCTGGCAAGTTTTTCCGCCGATGCGCCATGGAACCTTCTTGATCAGGTGAAGATGCAGAACGAGCTGGCCGAGATCGTCGGGCGACGCGTCGATCTTCTCACGCGTGCGGCTGTGGAAAAGAGCAGGAATCCGATTCGGCGACGGGCTATCCTTGAATCAGCCGAGGTGCTTCATGTCGATTGATCGCGACCCTGCGCTTCTCATCGACATCGCGAATGCATGTGATCTGATCGGCAAATTCATCCGCGGCACTAGCAAACCCGAATTCGATGCCGATCAAAAGTTGCAGTCTGCCCTACTTCATCAGTTGCTCATCCTTGGTGAAGCCGCTCGTCAATTATCCACCGGTTTCCGCGCTGCTCATCCAGAAGTCGATTGGTCCGGCTACATCGGACAACGCAACGTGTTGATTCACCGCTATCTTGAAGTGGATCTGGATAAGGTCTGGCGAGTCGTCGAGGACGAAATTCCTGAGCTCCGACGATGGATCCAACCCTGGTTGCCTGACGAGTTCTTCGAAAATTCACCGCGGTAACCTCGGTCCGCGAATGCAAAATGCCCATTCGCACTTTCATCGCCGTAGCCGTCTCATCCGAAATCCGCCACGGCGCCACGCGCCTCATCAGCCGCTTGCGGCCTAGCGCCGGCGACGTCAAGTGGACCGCGCCCGACAATCTCCACTGGACGCTCCAGTTCCTGGGCGACGTCGACGATTTGGAAATCCCTGCGCTGTGCGATGCCGTCGCCACCGCCGTGAACGATATCGAGTTGTTCGACTTGCAAGCCTGCGGCGCCGGCGCATTCCCGACCGCCGATCGCCCGCGCACACTCTGGCTCGGAGCAGGGCAGGGCGCGGATGCAATGATCGCCCTGCAGCGGGCGATTGAGCGACCGCTCAAAAAGCTCGGCTACCGCGGCGAGGACCGCCGCTTCGTGCCCCACCTCACGCTCGGCCGCGCCGGCCGGCGTGGCCAACCGCAATCCCTGGCCGCCGAGCTCGCCGCCCTGGCCGACTTCGACGCCGGCTCCATGCTCGTCGACGAAGTCACCGTCTTCGCCAGCACGCTCACCCGCGAAGGCTCCGAGTACCGCGTCCTGGCCCATGCCCCGCTGGCTCAGTGAACCACCCCCGCCGCCGTTCGCTGCAGCGCATGGTTAGGCCTTACGGCACTCCCGGCTTCATCGCTCCGCCAAGTAGGGCAGCAAATCGGTGTGCTTTCCGATCATTTTCCACTGGCCATTTTCTTTGCGGAAAGAGTTGGTGGCGCGGATGGAAACCTTCTGGCGTTCTCCTTTCGCGTTGGTATTCTCTCCCTTTTCGTAACAGCTCACGACCGCGAGATCCGTGCCTGCGATGATTCGCATATCGGCGGGCTCGACCTTGCCCCCAAGTTTCATGGCAGCCTGCGCCTCCCAATTTTCAAGCACCTGCTTCCATCCGACCTGGAACCCGCCGCCAGGCCCCATGTAGGTAACGTCGTCTGCGTGGGACCAGACCGTCTTCATTGGCCCCAACTCACCGGTAAACATTTCGTTCAACGCGGCATAAAACTGCGCCGCGGCGTTCCTGACGGCTGTCTCGTCCTTCTCAGCCGCGAGCGCTAACTTGGCGCAAACAAGAACCGCCACCGACAAGATGGACATCGAAATCCAGACCGTCCATTTACTCTTCATCTTATGCCTCCGTAGTTGAAGTGAACCTGCTTCATTCATAGTGGCATTGACAATCTGCCTTACGTTGTCGCCTAATGACCGAGCTCAGCAGCGGCTTGTTCGGCGCTGCTCTCACGCACACTCGAAGTCCGCAACGGCCAGCACCTGGGAACACTCCGGACACTTGCCCACCAGGTTGAACCAGGTAAACAGCTCCTGCTCCCGACCGGCGAACTCGGGGAAATCGCCGTCAAACAGGTCGTCCGGGTACTCGAACCGCACGAATGTTTCGAGTGGCTGCCGCCCGCACGTGGGGCACTCGTACACGACACGCTCCCCCTGTGCGCGAACGGTGGCCGAGCCGTGTCCCAACTCCGCATCGTACCCATGCACGTCGGTGTCGAGCAACTCGGTTGTCTTCCGGCACGCCGCGCATTCCAGTCCGAGCGGGCTGAGAATAACGACCGCGTTGTTGAACTCAACGTTGACCCACCTGTGGCAGTGGACGTAGTGCCGAATACCGCCACACTGGCACGAGAGGGCGAAGACGGGGTTGATGTGTTCGGGGGCGTCGATCGTGACGCCCGGCGGAACCTCGAAGGTGAGCTGCGACATCGAGGCGTGCCCGTCAAACTCCACACCGCGCAGTTCGGTGGGCCGAGCGGTGAACCCGGCGATGCACCTCGGCGGGTGGCTCCGGAAGTAGCTGGCCTGATCCATCCGCATCTCACCTCCGCTCGCCGCACGACCAGCATCACGGGGCCGCCGCCATGCGACGTTCCAGTCAAAACCGACCGGGTCGGCGGCTCCGGTGCATGCGATGGTTCGGCGGCTTACGCTTCGGGCCGTTCCGCTCTCGGCTCTGCCCGGCGGATCAGTTCGTTGGACGGCAACCCCGGATCCAGGACCTTGCGCGCCGTCTCAGCGCCCGCCACCGGCAGGCGCGCCGGGGCAAGTAACCCAAGTTGGACAAGGACCGATGCCTGATCCCAGTAGATTCGCTCGCACTGCACCTGATCGGCATTCAACTGTACGACGACGACCAGCGGAACCTCAACCGGCCGACCGGTCGGAGGAATGCCGGGCAGCATCCAGTCCATCTCGATGTCGTGGGTGAACGCGAAGATCATCTCATCGATGACCCGTTCTTGCCCCACCGTGCGACAAACCGGCGTGAGTCGGGTATCGGCAGGCATTTTCGGGATAAAGTGTCGGCCGTAAAACGTCAGCATCTCAGTCCGGCCACGTCCGCCGGTCATCACGGGAACGTGATTGACGTAATTGTCGTCCGACATCGTCGCGACTGTGGCATCCGCGTCACGGGCCGTAAATTCGCAGCGGATATGTTCTTCCCAGATGTCAATCAATCGTTGTTCGTCGGGCGTGAACTTCGACTCCATGTGAGGGCCTCCTAACGCGCGCTCTCTGTGTGCCGCCTAACAACAATCTTGAGAGGCGGGAGTGATGATGTATACAGGCGTATATCACCACGTCCCTCTGCTCCCACCGACAGCGGAAGTCCTGTCACGGCAACATCTTATCGTCGGCCAACCGCCACCGCAAGCAACTACAAAGACGATTCGGGGCCGGATAGCGTCCGGATTCCGGCTCCATGCTCGTCGACGAAGTCGCCGTCTTCGCCAGCACACTCACCCGCGAAGGCTCCGAGTATCGCGTCCTGTTCCACGCCCCGCTGGCTCAGTGAATCGCCGCTTGTTCCGTAGCTGGATTCGCAAGAATTCAGCCCAATGTCTGAAGTCTTGTGACTTCAGCTACTCTCCGTCATCCGCTTTATTGCAGCTTCGTGACGCAAAAGTGAGGCCGTTTGGCGGCGGACCTGAAGCGGGGCCGCCGTAAAATGGACTTGGCTCCCGACCGGTGCGTTCCAGGAGCGAACACGCGGAACAGTTCCACAGGCATGCGCGCATTCTCCAGAAATCGCACTGCCATTCCCTTCGTCGCGACCGCCGTGTTGGCGACCTGCTATTTAGCTCCGCGCGCCCACGCCCAACTGGGGTCCGGCTGGATCGCCACCAATCCGACCAAACGCATCCACCTCGACGACGACGTCGACCTGCAGACGTTCACCTGGACCGCGTCCAAATCGGTCTGCACTCCGACCTGCGCCGACTACAACTACGATAGCGCCACCAACACCGAAACGTTCCGCATCTTCGACTCCCGCAGCAACCGCTCTGAAATCCGCCTCCAGAACGACTATACGACCGGTACCCATCAGTTCGAAGGCTACGTCACGTTCTTCGAGCCGCTCGAAAACGAATCGCTCTTCCAAATCTTCGGCAACTCCGGCAGCGCCGCCACCTACGCGATGATGCGTGGTTACAACGATAACGGCGGCGAAATTCGCGTGGTGGGCGGTTCCAACGTGATCGCCTCCGGCGTCTACGGCCAGGAAGTGCGCATCAACGTGATTCACACGCAGGACCAATACAGCAAGTGGTACGTGAACGGTGAATTGAAGCTAACCAAGAGCGATACCGACACCCTGGCGACCAATTACTGGAAGGACGGTGTCTACGGCACCACCAGCGGCAACGTCCCGGCCATTGTCGAGTGGCGCAACGTCCGCACGTTCCGCGACGGCCTGCTGCCCGACGCCACCGCCACTCCGCCCGGCGCTTACGAAGCAGAGAATGCCCTCCTCAGCGGCCCCCTCATCGCCAGCAACAACGCCGGGTTCTCCGGCTCCGGCTTTGCCGACTACACCAACCCCAGCGGCGATTACATCGACTGGACGGTGACAGCCACCGCAGCCGGTCTGTACGACCTCAGCTTCCGCTACGCCCTGCAAAGCGGTAACCGTCCGCTCGCGATCCAGGTGAACGGAGAAACCGTCAGCGCCTCGCTCGGTTACCCGTCCACGGGCGCGTGGGACGCCTGGACCTATATCACTCTCCCTTCGCAGTATTTGCAGGCCGGCAGCAACACCATCCGCGCCACCGCGATCGGCTCCAGCGGCCCCAATATGGACCACCTCCTCTTGTCCGCCGGCCTCGACGGCGACCTCAACAAGGATGGCGTTCTCAACGTCGCCGACTGGACCATGTTCAAGCAGGGTCAGGGCACCAACTTCACCGGCATGGCGGCCTCCCAGAGATATTTCCTCGGCGATTTGAACGGCGACTCCCTCCACGACCTGGCCGATTTCGCCCGCTTCCGCCTTTCCTACGACACCGAGAACGGCTCCGAAGCGTTCGCCCAAATGCTCGCCGCCGTCCCCGAGCCCACGACCCGGATGTTCATCACTGTCGCGCTCATTTCAGCCCTGACGATCATTCGCCCGAACACAAAATCTCACTAGGAGCGAGCCGGGCCGTCCCCGGCCCCGATCATGCCCCGTCGATTTGCCCAACGTCTGCTTTTCGCCCTCAGCGCGCTCTTCCTCGCCCTCGCGCTGCATTACCCAGTTCGGGCAGCGCTGCGCACCGTTAACGTCGGCAATAATTCACAGCTCACTACCGCCCTCTCCACGGCGCTGCCAGGCGACGAAATCATCCTGGCTAACGGCAATTATGCCGGCTTTACGATGACCCGCAGTGGCCTTGGTCCCGAACCCAACAATTTGATCAAGATCAAGGCGCAAAACCAAGGTGGAGCTGTTATCAACTCCGGCGTCATCCATTTCAACAATACGGCCCACGTCACCGTCGAGGGGCTTACGATCACGACCCCCGGCGCCGTGCGAACATTCGACAACGTCAGTTGGAATGTCGGCGTCCTATTTCAAAGTGCCGATTACAGCCAATTGACCCGCTCCACGCTCATGCTCAGCGGGCAACCCGCCAACACCTATTGGGTTATGCTGGCCGGCGACAGCAACCACAACCGCATCGACCACAATGAGATCGGCCCCGACCCCGGGAGTGGCATCTATATCTACACGCGCGGGAATCCGAACATCCCTGGCGTCACCTTCACACCCTCGGTAGACCGCGGCCCCTGGGCCCACGGCCTTGGTCCCTACAACCCGAACATGGCCCGCAATACCCGCATCGACCACAACTATATCCATGGTCACACCAATCGCGAGTCGCTCATCCTGGGTGGCATCGGCATGACCGGCGATTATCAGGACACGGCCACGGTCGTCGAATACAACCTGTTCGAGAACAACGCCGGCGACAGTGAGTTGATCTCGATCAAGACCTCCGGCTCCACGATTCGCTACAACACGGTGCGCGACGGCTATGGCGCCATCGTCAACCGCGCCGGCAACGGGAGCCGCATCTATGGAAACACGATGCTGCAGGGCGGCGCCGCCGGCAGCGCGGGCATTCGCCTCCACGAGATGAATCATGAGGTTTACAACAATTACATCGAGAACACCGACGACTTCGGCATCCAAGTCTACGAAGGCGATCTTTACGACGAGAGTAATGGCATCACCTTCACTCATGCCCAAGTGGTGAATGCAAAAATCACGCACAACACGATCGTAAATCCCGGCGCCCAGGCCATCCGAATTGGCGCGGGTGGTAACGTGCTGCCCCCGCGCGACTCAGTCATCGCCAACAACATTCTCATGGGAAGCGGCACCCTCTTTACCGAGAACACGTCGAACCCTGCCATCAACATGACCTACTCGCAGAACATCGTCTGGACGCAGAATCCCAACAAGGCCGGTTTCCTCGTCGTGAATCCGCAACTGACGACGGTCGGCGAGCTGCAAGAACTCTCCGCGTCCAGCCCCGCGATCAATGCGGCCAATCAGAATTACTCGTCGTCCGTGACCGAAGACATGGACGGCCAGCTCCGCGACGCCCTCCGCGACATCGGCGCCGACGAATTCAGCGGCGGCATCGTCCGCCTGCGCCCCTTGACCGCCGCCGACGTCGGCCCCTTGGCCGCCAGTCTCGACGCCGATCTCAACCAGGACGGCTTTCTGAATCAGGCCGACTGGACACTTTTCAAAGCCGGCCAGGGAATGAATTTCGCCGGCCTCACGCCCGTGCAGTCCTATTTCCTCGGCGATCTGAACGGCGACCTGGAACACGACCTGGTCGACTTCGCCCTCTTCCGACTCTCCTACGAGGAAACCAACGGCGCTGACGCCTTCGCCCAAATGCTTGCCACGATCCCTGAACCCACGACGCTGCTCCTGACTTCCCTCGCGCTGCTCGCAACGCTCACTCAGCAGCGAGCCGGGTCGTCCGCTCGGCTGAGCTCGCCGAAGTCCCGACCCCGATATATCGCCGCCACACGGCACGCCTGCTAATCGACACGAGCGCCGCCCCACTTCAGCTCCGAAGGAGCGAAATTCAATAGCCCAGGGCAAGGCCAAGCGAGCCCGGCGAGCGCAGGCCGTCGCCCTGGGACATCCCACCAACAAGAAACAAAAGCCCTGAAAGGGCGAAACAGCGTTTAACCACCGCCGGGCTCTCTCTTATCTCCATGCTCACCGTTCCCTGCTCCAAGCTTTCCGCGCGGTGGTATAATCGGCCCGCATGGACCGCCCCCGCCCACTCCGTCAACTTCGCGGGGCAACTTTTCTCAGCTTGTGCTAGGACTGGCGGCAGGCTACTGAGATTTGGTGAAAGGTCGTCAGCGATGCCTCAACTGATCTGGGACGAGACAGAGTTTCTAGACTGTCTGGAAGTTGAACCGACTATCGACGAGTACGAGACTGGTCATCACTACACCGTAGCGAAGGATGGTCTCCGGTTGGAATTGTCGGTGTTCCAACTTTCCAGTGACATTTGCATCACGGTTTACCGTGAAGGCATAGAGCGCCCCATTGTCAACTTTACGATTACCGAATGTAGCGGGACTCGATACGTCAACGACACGCGCGGCGACTTCTTAGAGTTTGCACCATCGCAAGTATTCGGGAATCGCTTCCAGCACGACTTCGTTATTCCGGTTGGCGTTCGGCTATCGGTAAAACCGAGCATTTGCATCGAACTGATTGCAAAACCATCATAACAATTTGCCGCCGAAGTTACCCGCATGGACCGCCCCAGTCTCATCCGTGGTCTGCGAATCGCCTGGACGGTGTCGTGCGGGATACTGTGTGTGCTCGTCGTGGCGTTGTGGGTGAGGAGCTTCTCGTCCTGGGATCGCGCTTTTATCGCATCACGGTTCGCCTGCGATTCAATCCAAGGAAAATTGCTAATCAATGTTGGGATTAAGGCGGCAGAGATCAAGCCAGGCGCGTTAGGATTGCCAGCCGGCGTGACGTCCAACATCAAGTCGTTCATCAACGTCGCACGCCCCATTCCGAATGCATTTGGCATTGTGTCAATCCCAGTTGATGGAGTGACGTTTGCGCGAATTGGCAGCCGGGGACTAGCAATCCCCTATTGGGCTCTAGTATGCGGGATAGCCGCTATCGCCGCGCTGCCGCCGCGACGTTGGCGCTACAAACTCCGCACTCTCCTAATCGCCACTACGCTCATCGCGGTCGTGCTGGCGACTGCGGCCTCTTTACGCTTGTGGTAGGATAGCACCATGCGTTTTTCAATTCGCTGGTTATTTGCCGCGGTGGCATACGCCGCACTCTCCATGGCGGCCGTTGGCAGCGGGAACCTGATACTCGCCGGTGTGGTGGCGGCAGCATCACTTTTTGCCGTCTGCGTTGCCCTCATCACGACGTGCTTCGCGCGAGGGCATCGTCAGGCAATGGCACTAGGATTTGTAATACTGTCGGTTGCGCATCTTGCAGCGCTGCAATTTCTACCCACAGAAACTCCATCGGCGCGGGTTTTATCTGCTGCTGGGTATGTCATCAGGCCTGACGGGAGCGCGTTCCTACCTTCGCAACCGATGCCCAACGGATCGGTTCGATTTTGGGTAGGGCCGGCGACGTACCCCACGATGAATGCGATTTTCACCATGGCTGCTGGGCTCCTTGGCTGTATGGCCGGCCGGCTGGGATATAGTTTGGCTATAGGCCCAACCGCCGAAGAATGATTTTATCGCGCACTGACTTACCAATACGCATGGCACGCCATTAGGGCGGCGACTACTTCATCGTCAGGCGCGATTTAGTCCTCGAACGCGCCCCTGCAGCGAGCCAGGTCGTCCGCGAATCCCAGCACAGGCCGCGCGTCAAGCCAC
>JBIOWO010000254.1:0-4476 GCA_044868555.1 Lacipirellulaceae bacterium
GTTATGGCCGCTCGATTTCAGCAAATCGGTGTAACCTTTGTCCGGAGCCTGGCTAAAACCGATCGTGGTCGCTGTTGCAGATGGCTGGTTATCCGCTGGATGATACGAGACCCAGGCGATGTTGATCGCCCCGGCTGGCGAAACCAATCCCAGCAGGCAAGCACCGGCGACGACGGCCAGGACGGTTACGAGTGTCTTCACGCTCATGGTCAGAGCTCCTCAAAGTAATCGACGGCCCAGCAAGTTCGGCTCGGCCGCAACACGACTATCTAGTTCACGTTGTTCAATACTTCGCGTCGAACAAGCGGCGCGGCTAACGGCTCTTAATATCGAAATTGGCGTCAGTTTTGCCGCCCTCGGGCACGGTGTAGCGGGTTGATCCATCGCGGTAGGCAATTGGCACTATCTCTCTCGGCGTGTTTGGCGGCGTCGGCGCGCCTTCTGGAACTTCCACTTTGACCGTCGTAATTTGGATCAAGTACTCACCCGGCGCGGCCCCCGTACCGGGTGAACCCACTGGACCCAGCTTATACCGCCCATCGGCATCGGTTTCGGCAACGAATGGCCCCGGGCTTGTCACACGTGTCTTTGCGAACACAACCGATGCTCCCGACAAGGGCTTACCGTCCAACGTCACCTTGCCCTCGACAGGTGCAGACCCGGCGCCGCCACCGCCGCAGCCGACACAGGCGCTGATGAAAAACGCGTAAACGCCTGCCGAAAATGTCGCGCGAAATCGCATATCAGAATTAGATCCCGGAGGACTCATTTTCGCCACCGGCGATACTGCCAATGGCAACGAATGTTGGCAAGTCGACGTCGAAATTATAGAAGCGGCCCGAGCCATCGCAAAAAACTGCATTCATGCCGCCCACGTGCCGGCTATACCAACCCGACATACAGGCTCGATTCGATTCGCCGTAGTTGGGACCGGTCGCACCGGGCCCGCAAATTGCTGTACCAGTGCCGGTGGCGCCCGGATTGCTGCATTTGCACCAATCGCCCAGCAGCGTCTCCGCCTTGGGTGTTGGCTGCGACATGATCGCGTTGCCCCACGTGTACGCCCAGAACGTACGACGCCGCTTGAAGAGATTCGTGGACTCACCGACGAGCAGCGTCTTACTCGTGCCATCGGAGATACTCTTGATCTTCTCCGGTCGGAGGATCATGAACGTTCCGGGGTCTCCCGTACAAACAGCGTGGACCGGCCCGCGCCATCCCTTCAGCGCTCCGCCTTCTCCTGGAGCGCCTGTCGACGAAGGCAAATCCTCGGTTAGATACCAAGTGACGTAGCCGTCGCCACGGCCTGCATTGGCACGATACGAACCGGTCATATAATAGTTATTGGGATCATTGATTTCGGCGCTATTCGAATCGGTGTTAGCCGGTCCACTATGTGGAACAGCCAGTTCAGGCTGAAAATCGGACGGGCAATTGAACAATGGCACAAGCTTTTCGCGAAACGCCTTACCAGCGGGACCGGTTACCACGCCAGCCTTGGGGTCGTATAGACCCTTAAGTGCATCGTCTTCGGCGTATGGCATGATTTCGCGAGTCCAGCCCGAATAGAACATACTTCCAGTGCTGGTGCAGCTATCCTTGATCGCCCCCGCTGGAAACGCTTTTTTGGTATCGTGGTGATTGAGGAGCGCGATGCCGATGTTCTTCATATTATTCAGGCAGGCCGTCCGCCGCGCCGCTTCGCGGGCAGCCTGAATCGCGGGCAGCAGCAGGGCGACCAGGATGCCGATAATGGCAATCACGACCAATAGTTCGACGAGGGTAAACCCCCGAACGCTCCCTCGCTGCGACCGCTTTGCATCCGCCATGTGAATTTCCCTTTCCTGTTTCTATGTATCGTTAATCAGCCGCTGCCGGCCGGCGCTCGGGCGGTTCCACAGTGGGCCGCCGCGACATCCTTCCCACTGTAAACCGTATGTCTTTGCAAATAAACTCGGATTAACGCAGTTGCAGCCGCCTAATTTTGCAACCGCTCCCTCTTATATCGGCGTCAACCTTCTATTATTTGCCTTGGAATCTGTCTATTTCTTTCGTATTTGCCGATCTGTGCGAAGCCCGCTCTACCGTTTCCCGCGCCAGGCCGTCAGGCCGACCAGCCCCAACAAGGCCAACATGACAGCCGACGGCTCGGGCACGGCGCCAAAAATCGAACCAAAGTCGATGTCTTGCAAGTTGGTGCCGCTCGCCATGGCCGCCGCCTTCCATTCACGGAAGTCGGCGAAATCGACGACGCCATTCTTGACGAGATCGCCTTGCGTCTTCAAAGTCACCGCCTTGCGGAAGTTGTCTTTAATCGGATTAAAGTCATCAGGATACTCACCCCCAGTGCCGTCGCCGTCGGTGTCGCCAAGCACCCGGGCTTCCACCGAGCCAGCCAAGCCGAAAATCACTACGTCGTCGCCGCCGTTGAGCGAAGTGCCCTCGGTGTTAAGCGAAATCGGCCCGAAGGTAATGCTTTCGATATTCACGGCCGGTTGATTGGGCGTGATTTCGGTGAGATAGAGGGACCATCGATTGGGCGTCGTGTTGTTGTCGGTGTTCACCGGCCACATAGTTGCATTGGTCGTGGATCGATCCGCATTCAACAGGATTTCAGTTCCTTGGGGCATGTTTGGCGGGTCAATCCTTCCCCAATCGACCGAATTGAAAGTGCCAGTCTGCATCGAGCCGCCAACGTAGTTGATGGTGTAGGAAACAAGTGCTATTTCGGTCGGAGCAAATGTGGTGGAATTGATCCCGAGACTTCCGCTGCTGTGCACAATCGCTAACTGGCCGTAATGACTCGGCGCGGTGAGCGTGAGCGTTTTGGAAGTCGCCTGAGTCGTGTCGAACTTCAGGACGTTGTTGTTTTCAAAGGGCGCGAAATTGAAATCGATCACGTCGCCCGTGATCGTCGAAGTGAAGTCGACAATGCTCCGGGGCACGCCGTCGGCGAAAACGCCCTGTTCGAAGAACTGTCGGCTGCCCAGCTCGCCACTGGCTCCCACCTGGCCGGCGGTCAAGCCGGCCTCAAAAACGATGTCCTGATCGAAACCCGTCGTAGCAATGGGCAACAAGTCGAGGGCGAATGCGGACAGCGGCGTAGAGACCGCCAACAACACCAACGACGCGATCGTGCGCCACCGCCTAGGCCGACGCGCAGCGCGCCGGGCGGCGGTCACGTTACCGGTGACACGACGTTGCCGATTCCTGCCTGGTATGCTTGCCGCCATAAAGCTCACTCTTTCATGTTGCCGGCGGCGCACCGCCGCCGCGAATTAAGCACCACGATGGCTGCCCAAGCCATCAAGCTCGTCAGACCGGTGCCCGGCTCGGGCACGGCGCCAAACATCGAGCCGAAATCGATGCCGTCGAGGGAAGTGCCGGAAGCCGCAGCCGCTTCCTTCCACTGGCGGAAATCGGCGAAATTGACAATCCCATTGCCATCCAAATCGCCCTCTGCAAGAGTTCGTGGCGACTTGCGGAAATTATCTTTGATCGGATCAAAGTCGGCCGGATATTCGCCGCCGACGCCATTGCTGTTCGTGTCGCCCAGGACCGTTCTGTCGATCGTGAACGAGTCGAAGCGGCCATTGCTGCCAGTCACGTTCCGATAAAGTCCAAACGCAGTAATCATGCCCGACAAGTCGGCACCGGGCGCTGCGCCCAATGATAAGGCACTGCTTGTCATCGTGGTGCCCGGATTCAGGCCATCATACGTTCCCGTAAAGTTCAGTAACAGCCAGTCCGATGCGAAACGACTGTAGACGAACTTCTTCAGCTCGGAATTAGTTTGAAAAGTGTCGGCCGTGTTCGTTGCACTATTATCAAACAGCGAGTTGCTGGCGTACCAGGTTCCACCCTGCTGGATGGCCACCCGGAACCCCTGCCCCAGTGCCGCGTTGCCCTGGTACCAGCTAAACTCGTAGCGACCGCCCGTCGGATCGAAGGAATACTCGGGCGTATAAGTGAGTCGAACTGTGCCATCCACGAACTGCCAGCCAAGCGGATAGGCAACCATTGTTCCGTCCGAATTGTTGCCCGCATTCACATTGGCCACGTCCGTGGGCCGACCGTTCTGCGGTGCGGCGCCCGTGCCCCCCCCGTTAATTCCACTCGTGTTGGAGGCCGCCGTCCCGGCCGCATTGAATCGTGCCCAGGAAAAAACCTGAGTGCCAATATTCGTCCCAGTCGCAGGAGCGGGCCGACCGAAGGTCTCACGATAGACCACCTCCGCTCGGACGTTAGGCGACGGCGCTGCAACCAGGAACAGCGCAGTCACGGATCGTTGCCACCAGACGGATTTATTCATCGTTGCAAACTTCCTCTTAATCAATGCCTCGCGCTTCGAGACGGAATGTTGCATCCGTGACTTGCATTGCACGATTAACAGCACTTCGGACGTTGCCCACCGCGATGCCACAGCAGCCCGACCAACATGGTCAGCAACAACACCGCGGAACCCGGCTCCGGCAC
>JBIOWO010000255.1:0-26637 GCA_044868555.1 Lacipirellulaceae bacterium
TTCGCTCTTTGGCCAATTCGATCGCCAGCGCCCGAGTGAGCTGCAAAACCGCGCCCTTACTCGTGGCGTAAGGAGTGCGTTCGCTCATGCCGACCGCCGCCAGCATCGACGCGATGTTGATGATCCGCCCGTAGCCATGGCGCTTCATGACCGGCACGACACTGCGGCAAGTGAGCCACGTGCCAGTGACGTTGACCCGCTGAACCTGCTCGAAGTCGTGCGGCGTCACGTCGCCAATCGCACCGCGGATATTGATTCCGGCCGAGTTGACCAGGATATCGATGCGGTCGAGTTCGGCGACAACCGCGGCGACGGCAGAAGCAACCTGGTCGTCGTTACCGACGTCGCACGCATACGCAACACACGGGCGCCCGAAATCTTGTTCGATGAGTCGGCGCGACTCCTGATTGCGTAGGTTGTCGCGGGCGAGAATTGCGATCGACGCACCCGCTTCGGCCAAGGCCTTAGCGATCTCCAGGCCGAGCCCGCGATTTCCGCCCGCAACCAGCGCAACCTGTCCATCGAGCCGGAATTGGTCGAGGATGGAATTTGGCATCGTCCGATTCCCCTCACACGATTTCAAAATGCTCGAGTCCAGTCGTCTTGAGCGTCAGGCCGACGCCGGGTCGCCGGTCGTCCAATTGCAGTTGGCCGTTCTGGGCGACGGCTTCCCCATCGAACATGTACCAGAACATCTCATTGCCGACCTCGATTTCAGTTTTCGGAAAATACTCGGCCATCGGCGAGGCGAACGAGCTCATCACGACGTGCAGGTTGTGCATCTGGCCGCCGTGGGGAATTACCTCCACGCCTTCGACCTGTGCCATCGCACAAATCTTGCGGGCCTCCGTGAAACCTCCGACACGATTCGTGTCGAATTGAAAGATGTCGAGCGCTCCGGCACGGAGGAGGTCGTGAAATCCGTAGCGGGTGAATTCGTGCTCGCCGCCGGAGAGCGGGATCGCAGTGTACTTTTTGAGCTTCGCGAAGTTGTGGATTTCGTCGGGTAAGAGCAGCTCCTCCGCCCAGCGCGGTCGATAAGCCTCGATGCGCTGGAGCAGCCGCCGCGCGTAGGGGAAGTCGAACCCCATGTAGGCTTCGACCATGATGTCGACGTCGTCGCCGACCGCTGCCCGCGTCAGGCGGACCATTTCGACGTTCTTTTCCATTCCGGCCAGCCCGTCGGTCATCGGGTAGCCGAAGCGCAGCTTCATGCCACGAAAACCGTCGTTCTTACAGGCCACGGCTTCGGCCTGCAGCCGGTCGAGGTCACGTGTGTAGAGACGGCTGTAATAGGCGGGAATGGCGGGCTTGGTGCGGCCGCCGAGCAACATAAAGACCGGCTGGTTGCAGGCGTGGCCCATGATGTCCCACAACGCGATGTCGACCGCGCTAATGGCGGCCAGCACGGCCCCCTTGCGGCCATAGGCGATCGTCGAGCGGTACATCTTCTCGAACAGATATTCGGTGTTGAGCGGGTTCTCGCCCAACAAAGCTGGCCGGAGCTTGCTGTCGACCAGCGACCTGGTGATATCCGGGCACAACCCCGCGTTGCCGATGCCGACGTGCCCTTCATCCGTCACGACTTCCACTACGAGCCAACTGAAGAAGCGAAACGGAGCCTGCGCATCGCTCTGAAACGGCAAGGCGCTAAGCGGCGTGGCAAAGACGGTGTCGTCGGTCTTGACCGGGCCCCGCCAACAGTAGAGCTTCGTACGGACGTCAGCGATTTTCATCGGGTGCAGACCTTCCACGCAGGCCAAGATGGAATTTCGGCCGGAGCGTGACGCCTTCGAAGGGGTCACGCCGTTTTTGGGTGTCGCTGCCTCGGAAGAGGCGTTCTTTCCGACGTGGCTGCGCACCGGCAGCGCATCGGTGACTGTCGAGTCACTCGAGGACACGTCGGTAAATATCAACTCGAACGCGTGGCATTGTAGCGTAAAGAGAGGGCCATTTCAGCAACTATTTTTGACCATGCAATTCTCAATAAGATCTTGCCCAAATGGCTGAGTGAGAACAAGGCTTCCAGCCGCGGGCGCCGGCGATTGTTCCGCTTCACCGTCGGATCACGCAGGTTGAAAAACCAATCGCCAATTAACCCGGTGTATCTAGATACGGGTCCTGGCTCATTTGCCGCTGCATTTTTTGCCGCTCTTTTTCGTGATAGAGCAGCACCTTTCGGTCGTGGAAATGTTTCCGCTCCACCTTGCGTTGGGCCGTGTAGAACAGCGAATCGAAACCGGAGAGCGGGCCGTTGCCGGCGAGCTGCTTGCCTTGGGCTTCGAGCTTTTTCGCCTTCTTCGGACCGTAGCCGGTGAGTAGGATTTCGTCGTCGAGTGCCAGAAATTGGCGATGCGTGCCGGGGTCGCCTTGCCGGCCGCAACGGCCGATGAGCTGGCGGTCGATGCGTTGCGACTCGTGCAGCTCGGTGCAGATGACGTGCAGGCCGCCGATATCGGCGACGCCCTCGCCGAGACGGATGTCGGTGCCGCGGCCGGCCATGTTCGTGGCGACGGTGACCTTGCCGCGCTCGCCGGCGTGGGCGACGATATCGGCTTCCTTGGCGATGTGGCGTGCATTGAGCACCGTATGCTCGATGCCGCGGGCTTGGAGCAGTGAGGAGAGCAGCTCGCTTTTGTCGATCGACCGTGTGCCGATGAGCACCGGCCGGCCGAGCTGATGCTGTTCGGCGAGGTCGTCGATGATCGCCTGCCACTTCTCTTCCGCGGTGCCATAGACGAGCGTGGGCAGTTTCTCGCGGATCGGCGGGCGATTGGTCGGCACGGGCAAGACGCGGCATTTGTAGATCTTCCGGAGTTCGCGGGCACTCGTGATCGCGGTGCCGGTCATGCCGGCCAGCCGATCGTAACGGAGGAAGAAGTCCTGTACGGTGATCCGCGCGGCTTGATTGGTGGCGAAGGTGATCTCGACGCCTTCCTTGGCCTCGACGGCCTGGTGAATGCCGGCCCGCCATTTGCGGCCCTCGCCCAGCCGGCCGGTAAATTCATCGACGATGACGATCTCGCCGTCGCGGACGACGTACTGCCGGTCGAGGAACATCTCGCGGCCCACTTTAATGGCCCGCTCGACGTGCTCGTAAATCGTGGAGAGCGGCATGCGATCCATGCTGTCGGGCTTGGGCAGCTCGCGGACACGCCGCCGACCGCCAAGCGTCAGCTCGACCGTCTTATCCTTGTGATCGTATTCGTAATCTTCCTCGTCCGCGAAATCGGGCGCGGTCTTGGCCGCCCAGCGGTACGCCTCCGCCTCGCGCTCTTCGTCCTCGCCGGGCAGGGCGCTGATAATGAGCGGCGTGCGGGCCTCGTCGATAAGGATGCTGTCCGCCTCGTCGACGAGCATGAAATGCAAATCGCCTTGCACGGGAGTCTCGTGACCGGCCCCCGCCTTGCCGAGCATCGCGCCGAACAGATCGCGCTGCCCCTCGCTAATCCGCCGCTTGAGCAGCCGGTCGCGCAGGAAATCGAAGCCCATTTCGTTGGCGGTGCCGTAGGTGATGTCGCACGAATACTGCTTTAGCCGTTCGGTTTGCGGCATCTGGCTTTGGATGCAGCCGACCTTCATTCCCAACGTTTCGTAGATTGGGCGCATCCAGTCGGCGTCGCGTTGGGCCAGGTAGTCGTTCACTGTGGCCAGGTGGGCGCCCTTGCCTCCAAGCGCGGCGAGGTAGAGCGGCAGCGTGGCGGTGAGCGTTTTGCCCTCGCCGGTCTGCATCTCGACGATCGAATTGAAATGGACCGCCATGCCGCCCAGAAGTTGCACGTCGAAGTGCCGCATGTTGAGCTTACGCCGCCCCGCCTCGCGCACGAGCGCGAACGCCTCGACCAGCAGCCGTTCGAGCGGCTCGCCGCTGCGGGCCCGGTAGCGGAGCGACAGGCTGGTCTTCTTGAGGTCGTAGTCGCTCTGCTGCATCAGGGGCTCTTCGAGCGCCGCGATCCGCGGGACATTGGCCGACCATTCTGACATCTGCCCCATCGGCCCGCCGATTACGGAGCGAAGTTGCCGCAAGTAATCATGGAGCGTTGACATGCGAGATTCAGGGCGCGCGGAGGCAGAATGGAATGGGCCGCGACAGGACGACACCTTCTTTGTCGTCGATCCGGAATGATTCTGTCCAGGCCCAGGAAACTATACCTTGCCGCCGCGTAGAAATCGCGCGGCCCGGTCAAGGCGCGGGACGCTGTTCGAAGCCTTGCTCGGCCGCCTGCCTGATGATCGTCTCCCGCAACCGCTGCGAAAAGCCTTCGTCGAGCGGGGTAGTCTGCATCCACTCGTCGACGCGAAACGCCTGGCGGGCCTTCTCGAATGGCAAATCGGTGTCGATGTATCCGAGCCGGTGCGCTACCCGGTCCGACAGACCTGTGAGCAGCACTTGCAGGTCGTGGGGCAGCGGTCGGCCGCCGAGTCGGCGGAGATGATACGTGATGTTGTTCATGCAGTTGTTGAAGATCAGGTTGTAAAACTCGGGATGATCTTCGAGCGAATGGGCCCGCTGCATCATGTCGACAAAGATGGCCCGCTTTCTTTCATTGGTAGTGCGCGCCGGATAGAAGTAGACGGGGTCCTTCCAGATGGCACCGCGCAGGCCGACGACGTCGCGCTCGTCGCCGATGATATAAATCATCTGATATTGGCGAAACAGCGACGGGATGACGCGATACGGGATGCCCTTTTTCCGTCGGCCTTCGACGGACACGGCCACGTGCTGGCCGTCGGCAAAGCCGAAGCATACAAAGACGTGGGCCACCGCTTCCCATTTGGGCATCGACGCCACAACGTAGTACATCGAGTTGAGCGCATTCAGGTCGTAGACGCGGTCGTAGTAGCCCGGCGTGAAGTCGGTGGCCGTATGCCAGGTGAAATTGCGGACGTTGGCCACGTGGACCTTGTCACCGACGATCTCGACGACGGGCATCCGGGCCTGCTCGGGCGCCCAGTTCTGGTTTGGATCGGGACGGACGAACCCGAAGTAATAGGTTCCGAAGAGCGCCGACACCCCGAGCGCCGCGGTCGAGCGGCGTTTATCGTGCCAGGGCGTCTTGAGCCAGTTGAACAAGCGAACGGGCTCGCGGCTCGCGCTGAGATAGAGGCCAAAAGTTGCTAGCGCCAGGACCGTAGCCAGCCACGGCGCGACCGGCGCGGTAAAGAAAATCGCCAGCGCAGTCCACAAGGCCAGGCCCCACCAGCTGATGAACGCGAACGCGCGGCCGGTTCCCAATAACAAGCTGCGAACGAGTTTCATACGGCGCCCAATTGCCCGTTGGCGGCGGAGCTCGCTAAATGTCCGTGATTATTACCGGAAACCGCGAGTCTGTCGTCCTGAAACGGGCGGCACGAAAGGAGTGCCTGGCAGTGTTGATGTTTACCAGTCCTGGCGAGTTGGGTTAGATTGCCGACGCGTGGGGCGGAAAGTGGAAGTGCGTCGGTCGATGCGTGGATTAGCGGATTAATTGACCAGGGAGACATCATGAGACGAAATATCGCGATTTGGGTGGCTGTGATGCTGATTGTGGTGGCTGGTGCGCAGAGCGGTCGGTTCTTCGCGCAGGAAGTGGTTGAGCCGGCCGATGTCTTGTCGCCGACGTACGTGGCGGTTCCGCCGCCGCAGCAGGAGGTCATCACGGCGCCACCAGCACCATCGTACGTATGGGTGCCCGGCCAATGGCAGCGGACGCCGGACAAGTGGACGTGGGTGGCGGGAAATTGGGTGCAGCCGCCGTTCAGCAATGCGTATTGGGTGCCCGGCTATTGGCAGCATCGAAGTGGGAATTACCAATGGGAAACGGGCCACTGGGCCGCATCCAGTCAGGGCGTGATCGTGGCGAAACCGGTCACCGTGCCGCCGCTGTACGTCGAGGCGCAACCGGCTGCGCCGGCGGCTACAGGATACGTCTGGCAGCCCGGCTACTGGGAATGGCGTGGAACTTGGGTGTGGATTCCGGGCCAATACATCCAGACCGTCAGACCCGCGGCAACGTGGGTGCCGGGCGCCTGGGTCGCCGCGGTCGACGGAACCTGGCGCTGGAATCCGGCACACTGGGCGGCCGGTTAACAGCTTGTTACGGCACGACGCGGATCGACTTGATGATCACCGGTGGGTCCGGCGTTTGCGCGAGGTCGCCAGGGAGATTCGACGTGGGCGCCTGCGAAATTTTGTCGGCGACGTCCAGGCCGTCGGTGACCTGGCCGAAGACGCAATAGCCGTACAGATCGGCCGTGTCGCCCTGGTGGTCACGCTGCGGGGCGTCTTCGAGGTTGAAGAAGAATTGCGACGTGGCGCTGTCGATGTGGGCCGGATCGCGGGTCATGGCGATCGTGCCGCGGACGTTTTTGAGGCCGTTGTGGGCTTCGTTGCGGATGGCGGTGCGGGCCGGCTTCGGTTGTCGGTCGGCCGCGTAGCCGCCGGCGACGATCATCTTGCCGGGCGCGACGTAATGGACGATCGTGTTGTCGTAAAACCCTTCCGTGGCGTAATTGAGGAAGTTGCGAACCGTGCCCGGGGCGCTGACGCCATCGAGTTTCATCGTGATGGCTCCCAGGTTGGTTTCCAGGCGGACGACTGGGTGCTTCGAGTTGATCGGCTTAGGGGGCAGCGATGTGGCGGGCGGAGTGGTGCTCGTCGCAGCCGTGGAAGGTTTCTTTGTGTCGCCGCCGCAGCCGATCGCGCCCGCGACGAGGATCAGGGTGATACCAGCGAGTAAAATCTCGCCGGTAGACGGCGTCGGTCGATGTGCATGTGCATTCATGCGGATGTCCTCAAGTTCTTGCTCGCCGCCACACGATGCAGGGCCAACGGGATCGTACCGCCCCGCGGCGTTATCTTCGGCGCAAAGGCCGATTCCTGCAACCGTGAAATGCGTTACGCTTTGGGGGCCGTCGGCGGGGGCCAAAGCAGCCGGATTTGGCGGCTGGCGCATTCGAATCCGCGGCAGCACAGCAAGCGCCATGCCAGTTCTTTTTCCGGCAAAAACCAATCTTCAGCAAACCTTTACGAATGATTTCGTAGCCAATTCGCCGGCTGAGGTATAAACTAAGGGGAGTAACAAACGACGGGCGTCGAAGCCGGCCCGAGGGAGAAGCAGATCGCCGGTGGACCGGGGGCAGGGTGTGATCGCCAACAAGATTCACGGGATGAACGAAGCAGGCGCAACTCGCACCGCATAGGACCGGTAGCATGGGAAATCGAATTTTCGTCGCTGTCGTGATTGGGTTGTGGGCCAGCACGATGTCGTGGTTGATGGTGGCCCGCATCTTGCCGCCCTTCTTCCAAGGTGAGCCGCCGCAGCATGGCCAGCCATTGCGCGACGAGCCCGTGTGTTGGGAGATTCAGTACGCCGGGCGGCCGATTGGCCAAGCCGTCAGCCAGGCAGTGCCCGGCGCCGCGGGGACGATCGAAATCTACAGCCGGGTGATGCTCGAAGGAATCCAGCTGAAGGAGCTGGCGCCACAATGGATGGGAAGCCTGGTGAGCGGGCTGGGAGAGATCAGCCTGGATTCGCGAAGCCGCGTGGTGCTCGATTCGCTGGGCCACTTGACGTCGTTTGAAACGCGCGTGCGGCTAAACGACATGCCGCTGGTGATGAAAGCGCAAGGAAAGGTGAACGGCGTAGACCTGGTGCTGAAGATTCAATCGGGCGAAATCAATCGCGAGCTCCGTTACCCGGTGCCGAATGACGACTTTGTTACGAGCGAGCTGATGCCCGAGCCGAAGCTGTTGCAGGTTTACGTCGGCCGCAAATGGCAGCAGGAGATGTTCAGTCCGTTCCAGGCGCCGACGAAGGCGCTGGAGCTGATGGGGGCGGAGGTCGTCGAGGAAGGTCCGATCGAGCACCGCGGCGAGCGCGTGATTGCGCGGCGGATCGAGTATCGGAGCATGTCGGACGCGGGCGTGGCGGCCGATAATACGATCCGTGCGATGCTGTGGGTGGCCGAGGATGGAACCGTTTTGCGGCACGATGTATATCTCTTGAACGCCACGAAGCTGCGCTTCGAGCGGTGCCACGAGCCGCACTTGCTGAAGCTGGCGGGCGAACTCTTGGATTTGGATTCGGTGGCGACGTTGGGCGCGCCGCGTTCCTCTCAATGATGATTGAATTCGATCAGGTCAGCCGATCGTACGGCGATAAGATTGCGGTCGACAATCTGAATCTGCGCGTGGCGGCGGGCGAGCTGTACGCGCTGTTGGGCCACAATGGGGCCGGCAAGACGACGGCGATACGCCTGCTGGTGGGCCTGCTGCGGCCGGAGTGCGGCACGGTCCGCGTGGGCGGCTTCGACGTGGTCACCCAGACCCGCGAGGCCGCGGCACTCGTCGGCTACGTGCCCGACCTGCCCTTCTTGTATGACAAGCTTTCGGGCCGGGAAATCCTGCAATTTGTCGCGCGGATGTACGGCATGGACGCCCGCCAGATGAATCGGGCCATCGACCGCGAGATCGAGCGGTTCGAGCTGGCGGAGTTCATCGACGGCCTGACCGAGAGCTACTCGCACGGCATGAAACAACGGACCGTGTTCGCGTCGGCGCTGTTGCACTCGCCGAAAGTGCTGGTCGTCGACGAGCCGATGGTCGGTCTCGATCCGCACAGCATTCGCCTGGTGAAGGACTTGCTGCGGCGGGAAGTGGACGCGGGGATGTGCGTGCTGATGTCGACCCACACGTTGACGGCGGCCGAGGAAATTTCCGATCGCGTCGGCATCATGAGTCACAGCCATCTGCTGTTCGACGGGACGATCGGGGAGTTGCGGCAGCGATTCCCGGCCGCGAATCTTACGCTGGAAACGATGTACCTGGCGCTCACGGAACAGGATACGCAGTTACATTTCGATGCCGGCGCGGTCGACGTCGGCGAGCAGGGCCAGTCACTGCGATGAAAGAGATCGCACTCACAGGACCGTTCGAGGTGGTTACGGTTTGGGACCGTAGCGGAGTGCCGCTGCCCACCGAAGACCGGGAGGCGCAGCTGCTGTGGCGGTTGCGATACGGCGTGGCCCGCGGGAATTTGCGGCAAGTGTTGGCCACCGCGCGGCTGCGAACCGGCCTGGTGGTATCCTTGAGTTTGTTTTTCTGGATCGGCTTGTTCCTGCTGTTTTACGAGGGCTTCTCGTTCATTGTGGATCACGTCGGCGAGCCGGGAAACAGCTACCACGCTCAGACGGTGAAGCTTGTGTTTCATTTGTTTTTCGCGTCGCTGAACGTGATGCTCGTGTTCTCCGCGGGAATCATACTTTACACCGGTCTATTCTCGTCGCCGGAGACAAATTACTTGCTGACGCTGCCGCTGCGGGCGGAACGGCTCGTGCTGTACAAGTTTCAGGAAGCCGTGTTCTTCAGCAGTTGGGGATTTTTCCTGTTGGCCAGTCCGATCATGATCTCGTACGGCATCGTCGTCATAGCGCCGTGGCACTATTATCTGCTGCTGGTGCCGCTGATCATTTCATTCGTTTACATCCCCTGTGGGATCGGAGCGATCCTGTGCTTGATGATCATCCGTTGGCTGCCGCAGTTGCGGAAAGTTATCGTCATCGGCGCGGCGGCGGCGGTCCTTGGTCTGACGGTGCCGCTGGTTTGGAGCACGGTCAACAGCCCGCAGTCGACGCTGTTTGGCACGGAATGGTTCAAGGAAACGCTACACCGCTTCAGCTTTACCGAGGAGGAGTGGTTGCCGAGCACGTGGCTCACCAACGGCCTGCTGAGCGCGGCACGGCAGCCGTCCGTGATGGTCCGCAGTCGCGAAGCCGACTTGCCGATCGTGTTGAGTGTCAAGTGGTTGGCGCTATTGATTTCCAATGCGCTGCTCTTGCACGTGCTGATGGTGTGGGCGTCGAAGCGTTGGTTCCGCACGACGCATGCCAGTTTTTCCTGCCGTACCCCCCGCCGCCGCATGATGGGCACCGCCTGGTCGGACCGCATCATCGGCGCTTTGCTGCGCGTATTTCCCACGCCGCTGCAATTGCTGTTGATGAAGGATTGGCGATTGTTGCGGCGCGACCCGGTGCAGTGGTCGCAGTTTCTCATTTTCTTCGGCCTGTTGGGCCTGTATTTTCTCAACGTCGATCGTTTCAAAAGCCCGCATACGAACATCGGGTATCTCACGTGGATCAACATGGTGAGCTTCCTGAACCTGGCCGTGGTGGGCCTGATCCTGTCGACGTTCACGACACGGTTCATCTATCCGATGATCAGCCTGGAAGGACATTGCTTCTGGATCCTTGGACTGATGCCGATTGATCGGGACACGATTTTGTGGAGCAAGTTCTGGTTCGCGTCGCTGGGGTCGTGGATTCCGTGCGCGGTGCTGGTGCTGTTGAGCGACATGATGCTGAGAGTGCAAATGCTGGTGATCCTGGTACATCAAATGACGTGCGTGCTGTTGTGCCTGGGTCTGGCGTCGATCGCCGTGGGCTTCGGGGCGATGATGCCGAATTTTCGGGAGACGTCGCCGTCGAAGATTGCGGCTGGCTTTGGCGGCACGCTCAATCTGGTGCTCAGCGCGCTATACATCATGGTCGTTGTGGTGCTCACGGCCCTGCCCTGCCATTTCTATTTGTTGGCCGGCCGCGGGCCGTGGGGCACGGAGTTCTTGAGCCCGCAGTATCTTAAAATGTGGCTGATCCTGGGCACCGGGGCGGCGATCGTGGTCGGTGCGTTGGCAACGATCATTCCACTGCGCCGCGGGCTGCGCGCATTCCGGAAGCTGGAATTTGCGGCGTAGGGCACACGGCGTGTGGAGCTAAACCGCAAGCAGTAGACGACGCGGGATGACGGGTAGAGTCGAATCGCCTACAATGCGGATCGGATGCGAATTGGTGCCGTTAATTATCTGAACAGCAAGCCGTTGGTAGCGGGCCTCGCGGCGCTTGCACCGGAGGTGCGGCTGTCGTTCGATTTGCCGAGCCGGTTGGCCGATTCTTTGGCCGCCGGGCGGCTGGACGTGGCATTGATTCCGTCCGTGGAGTTCTTCCGCACGTCGGGGTACGCGATTGTGTCCGACGCCTGTGTGGCGTGCCGTGGGCCGGTGCTGAGCGTGAAGCTGCATTTCCGTGTGCCGCCGCGCGAGGTGCGGCGGGTGGCGCTGGACGAGGGATCGCGAACCAGCGCGGCGCTGGCTCAAATTCTGCTGGCCGAACAGTTTGACGTTCGTCCGCAATGGGAAGGGCTGCCGATTGGCTGTGGTCTGGAGAGTACGAGTGCCGATGCCGTGTTGTTGATCGGCGATCGAGCGATTGCCAACCCGGGGAGCGGCGTCGACTTTGTTGAAACCTGGGATCTGGGCGAGGTTTGGCATTGCTGGACCGGTTTGCCGTTTGTGTTTGCGATGTGGGTGGCTCGGACGGATGTTGACACCGCTCAGTCGGCGGCGATCCTGGAGGCGGCGCGCGATCGGGGTGTGCAGCGGCTGGACGCGATCGCGGCGGCGGAGGCGGACGATTTGGGGATCGACCGCGCGCTGGCGACCCGATATCTGAACAAGAATCTGCACTTCACGTTGGAGCGCGCGGAACGCATGGGTCTGCGGCGGTTTTATCAGTTGTGCGTGGCGCATGAACTGGCGCCAGGCAGTTTGGAATCGACGTTGGAAGGCCTGTTGGCAGATGGTTGCACTCGAAGCAAATCATGATTTATTGGCCAAAGCGGTGGCCGGCGAGCGGCTGACGCCGGCCGAGGGTTTGCGGCTGCTGGAGTCGCACGATCTGGCTGCGCTCGGGCGGGCGTCCGATGAGGTGACACGGCGGCTGCATCCGGAGAATTACCGCACGTACAACATCGACCGGAACATCAACTACACGAACGTCTGCACGGCCGTGTGCGACTTCTGCGCGTTCTACCGCCCGCCGAAGTCGGCAGAGGGCTATGTCCTCGAGCGCGACGAGTTGTATCAGAAGATTCAGGAGACGGTCGATTTAGGCGGGGATCAGATCTTGATGCAGGGAGGGCTGCATCCGGAGTTCAAGCTCGAGTGGTATGAGGAGCTGCTGCACGATATCAAATCACGGTTTCCGCAGGTCAACGTGCATGGCTTCAGTCCCCCGGAGATTTATCACTTTACGAAAGTCTCGAAGCTCCCGCTGCGAGCGGTGCTGGAGAGGCTGAAGGCGGCCGGGCTGGGCAGCTTGCCGGGCGGCGGGGCGGAGATTCTGGTCGATCGCGTGCGGCGCGAGATCACGCGCGGCAAGGTGCTCTCCGACGATTGGCTGGATGTGAACCGCGTGTGGCACGAGCTGGGCGGCCGCAGCACGGCGACGATGATGTTCGGGCACGTCGAGACGCTCGCCGAGCGTATCGAACACTTGGATCGCTTGCGGCAATTGCAGGATGAGACGGGCGGATTCACGGCGTTCATCTGCTGGACGTTTCAGCCGGAGCACACCGACTTGGCCCACATTCGGCCGGCCGGCGCGTTTGAGTATCTGAAGACGAACGCGGTCGCGCGGCTATACCTCGACAATTTTGCGAATATCCAATCGAGCTGGGTGACGCAAGGACTCAAGGTGGGGCAGCTCGCGCTCTTGTACGGCGCGAACGACATGGGGAGCCTCATGATCGAGGAGAATGTGGTAGCCGAGGCGGGAACCGTGCATCATTTGTCGCTGGCGGAGATTCGTGGTGCGATTCGCGAGTTGGGCTACACGCCGCGGCAGCGGAATGTGCATTACGAACTCGTTGATCCAGCGCACGAGGCGTGGGCCGTCGCGGCCAATGTGGCCCGGTATGAGCAGATTCGTGCGGCCGACCGGGAGCGGCGCGCGGCGCGGGCGGCGGGTGGTGGTTGCCAGACGGCGACCCTGTCGGTGGTGCCATTGACGGTTGTGCGGGGGGATAGCACGGCGTGAGAGGGCGCGGCCACTACGCCACCAGCGGGACAGCGGAATCGCGATTTCGCCGGTGATTTTGCCGATTTTGTTGCCTCCGGTAAGCTAGACTCTAGTATTGAGTTTTCGCCTGTAGAGCCGCTTTCTCCGCGGGCGTGTTCATGGAAGCGTCGCTCGCGGAAAGTTCCGGCGATGATCATAGCGCGGTCCCTCACCAAGTCGTATGCCGATCTCGTGCGCGGCCCCGTGCTCGCGCTCGATGACGTGAGCTTCTCGGCGACGGCTGGGGAAGTCTACGGGCTGTTGGGGCCGAACGGCGCGGGCAAGACGACGGCCCTGCGGATTCTCAGCACGGTGCTGCAACCCACCAGCGGCACGGCCATGGTCGGCGGGTTCGACTGCGTCACGCAGCCCGAGCTCGTTCGCCATCAGATCGGCTTCATCTCGGCCAACACGGCGGTATACGACCGCATGACGGCGTGGGAGATGGTCGAGTATTTCGGCCGGCTGTACGGCCTGGACGATGACGAGCTGCGGGAGCGAATGGAGCAGCTTTTCGACCGCTTCCAAATGCAGGAGATACGCGATTTGCTTGGGGCCAAGATGTCGACCGGGATGAAGCAGAAGGTGTCGATCGCGCGGGCGATTGTGCACGATCCGCCGGTGCTGATCTTCGACGAAGCGACCACGGGCCTCGACGTGTTGGTGGCGCGGGCGTTATTGGACGCGGTGGCGGAGCTTCGTGATCAGGGCAAATGCATTGTGTTCTCGACGCACATCATGCGCGAGGCCGAGCGGTTGTGCGACCGCATCGCGATCATGCACCGTGGCCGGATACTGGCCGAGGGCACGATGGACGAGCTGCGCGACCAGCACGCGGAGCGAGATTTGGAAGAGTTGTTTTTTCAATTGATCAGCAGGCAGCAGGAACTGGTGTGTAAGTGAGTAGGTGAGTAAGTAAACTCTGGTTGCACCTTCTCACCTACTCACTTACTCACCTACTCACTCCCACCATGAACTGGCGCAACGTACGTCTGATTTACGGCCGCGAGATTCGCGATCAATTGCGCGATCGGCGGACGTTGTTCATGATTGCGGTGCTGCCGCTCCTGCTGTATCCGCTGTTGGGGATGAGCGTGTTTCAGCTTTCGCAGTTTTTGCGGAAGAGCGAGCCGAACGTGCTGGTGATCGGCAGCGACCAGTTGGCGGAAAGCGGAGATTTGCCGCAGCTGTTTGCCGAGGGAAAGTTTGCCGACGGGCTGTTTGATGATGCGGCGACGGCCGCGCGGCCGAACGTAGCGTTCTTTGAGCGTGGGACGGCCGGCGAGACGGCCCTGAACGAGGCGCAGCAGCGACTAAGGAGCGGCGAGGTGCAGGTGGTCCTGCTGTTTCCGCCCGATTTTGGCGAGCGGCTGCACGAGCTTAGGGAACAGATTGGGGCAGTCGCGAACGAGACGGCGCGGGCGAATGCGCAAGCGACAGGGGCCGCGATTGCGATCCCCCAACCGGAAATTCTGTTCAACTCCGGCAAGGAGAAGTCGCGGGTCGCGCACTACCAGGTGGAGCACCTGCTCAATGCCTGGAAGTCGCAGATCATCCGCGAGAACCTGCTGGCGAGCCGCGTGCCGGCCAACGTGGCTCGTCCATTTGAGCTGCGGCCCCGCGACGTGGCGGAGCATAGCCAGCAGCAGGCGCTGATGTGGTCGAAAATATTGCCGTTCGTGCTGTTTATCTGGGCGCTGACGGGGGCGTTTTATCCGGCCGTCGATTTGTGCGCCGGCGAGAAGGAGCGCGGCACGCTCGAGACGCTCCTCTCCAGCCCCGCGCGGCGGACGGAGATCGTGTGGGGCAAGCTGCTGACGGTCATGACCTTCAGCGGCGCGACCGCTTTGCTCAATCTCGTCAGCCTCGGCTTTACCGCCCGCTACATCATATCGCAGTTGCAGATGATGCCGGGGGCCGGCGCCGACCTGTCCGATGGGTTGGATTTTCCGCCACTGTCGTCCGGCCTGTGGCTGGTGGTGGCGCTGGTGCCGATGACGGCGCTGTTCAGCGCGCTGTGCCTGGCGTGCGCGGCGTTCGCCCGCAGCACCAAGGAGGGCCAATATTATTTGATGCCGCTGTTGTTGATCACCATGCCGCTGATGATGCTGCCGATGGCGCCGGGAGCGGAGTTGAACCTGGGCAACAGTCTGATTCCGGTGACCGGCGTCGTGCTGCTCTTGAAGGGTCTCATCCAGGGCAACTATGCAGAGGTGATACACTACGTGCTGCCGGTGTGCATCGTGACGCTGGTCTGTTGCCACTGGGCGATCCGCTGGGCCGTGTATCAATTCAACCAGGAATCGGTGCTGTTCCGGGAGAGCGAGCGGTTCGATCTGCGGCGGTGGGCGGTGCACCTGGTCCGCGATCGACAGGAGACGCCATCCCTGGCTGAGGCATTTTTCTGCGTGGCAGTGATCTACGTGATTCAGTTTTTCGCGCGGTTGGCGCTTTCAGGGGCCGCGCCGGCGTCGCCCGATTTTGGTTTCCTGGCGCTGTTGATCTTTGTCAGCCAGGTGGTGTGCATCGCCCTGCCGGCGCTATTGATGACCGTGCTGCTGACGAGCCGACCGCTGAAGACGCTGCTATTGGAGCGGACGCCGAATCCGGCGGTCTGCGCGGCAGCCGTGCTGTTGGGCGTCTTGCTCCACCCGCTTGGTTTGCAAGTGGTGCATTGGATCACCGAATTGTACCCTGTTCAGGAGGAGGTTCTTAACGACACGGCGGCGTTCGGCCGGATGTTCAAGACGGCGCCCTACCCATGGTTGCCATATTTGTTGATGGCGCTGCTGCCGGCCTTGTGCGAGGAGGTGGCGTTTCGCGGGTTCATTCTGTCGGGGTTGCGGCACCTGGGCAGCAAATGGTGGGCAATCGGGCTGAGCGCTGTGTTCTTCGGCATGGCCCACACCGTGATTCAGCAGTCGATCGCGGCGGCGGCCCTCGGCCTGATAGTCGGTTACATCGCGGTGCAGACGGGCAGCCTGGTACCGTGCATTCTGTTTCACTTGACGTACAATGCGGTGATGTTCAGCATGGCGCAGTTGGCCGAGCTGTTCCAAAGCCGGCCGGGGCTCTCGGGGTTGATCGTGCAGCCGTCGCCGGAGCAGGTTCTGTATTTTTGGCCGGTGACGGTGATTTGCAGTCTGGCGGCGGGCGTGCTCCTGTGGTGGTTTCACCGTTTGCCGTATCAGGCCACGCGCGAGGAGCAAATCAGCGAAGCGCGGGCGCTGCAGGCCCAACATCCGCTGGCGGGCGGGTTGCCGGGGAGCTTGGAGTAGCTTGCGGAATTGCTGAAGTGGCAGCGCGAGGGAGTCGGGACTCTTTTTCGACTGGGGAGTCGGCTAGGATGGAGTCGTTCTCAGTCGACAAGACTCCCGACCCCGATGGCACATTCTCTTCAAGCCCGCGTTGTGTACCCAGTGGGCCGGCCGCCGATTGAGCACGGCGTTGTTACCGTCGATGGCGAGCGGATTGTGGCCGTGGGGAATGCGGCGGACGGCGACCACGTGCATGACCTGGGTAACGTTGCGCTGCTGCCGGGGCTCGTCAACGCGCACACGCACCTCGAATTCAGCTATTTGAAGCAACCGCTGGGGCAGCCGGGAATGCGGCTGGCGGATTGGATTCGGCTGGTCATTGCCGAACGCGGGCGTGGGGACTTGGTGCCGACAGATGCCATTGTCGCGGGGCTGAGCGAGAGTATCGCTGCGGGCGTGACGACGATGGGCGAGATTGCGACTGCAGGACCGACTGCGTACAGCTGCGCGCTCGACGTGCTGCAGTTTGTGGAAGTGATTGGCTTTTCGCGAGCGCGTGTGGTTTCGGCGCTGTCAGCGGCGGTGGAGAGGATTGATGCACTACATGATCCGTACGTTGGCGTCAGTCCGCATGCACCGTATACGGTTTCGCCCGCATTGGTGCGACAACTACTTGCAATGGCGAATCACCGCACGTTGCCCGTGGCGATGCACCTCGCGGAGAGCGTCGACGAACTTGAGTTTATGAGCACGGGTACCGGGCCGCTGCAGGAGTTGCTGGAGGAGCGGAGCATGTGGGACGGCGGTGCGGTGCCGCGCGGCAGCCGACCGTTGGATTACTTGCGGATGCTGGCCGAAGCGCCACGGGCGCTGGTGATTCACGGCAATTACCTGGACGCGGCGGAGCGGGCCTTCCTCGCTGAGTATGCGGAGCGAATGTCGCTTGTGTATTGTCCGCGGACGCATGCGTACTTTGGGCATCGGCCGTATCCGCTGGTGGAATTGCTGGCGGCGGGGGTCCGCGTGGCGTTGGGGACCGATAGCCGGGCGTCAAATCCGGACCTTGATTTGCTCAGCGAGATGCGGCATGTCGCGCGGGCGCATCCGACGATTGATTCGCACGACGTCTTGCGGATGGGGACGCTCGCCGGGGCGGAGGCGTTGGGGCGGGCGGCGGACGTGGGCAGCCTCGCAGCGGGGAAACTGGCGAATATGGTGGCGGTGCCGCTGCCGGTTGGTGCGCGCGGAGGGGAGGCGGAATTATTGGAGGAGATGCTGGCGGGCACGAATGGGGCGAGTGCCGTGTGGGTGCGCGGGGACTTGATTGGGCGCTAAGCCGCAAGCGGCTAGCGCTGGTGCAGATACTGACCGCAGGCGCGAATCGTTTCGGCCGGGACGGCGGCGTCGGCCCAGATTTCGTGTGCGGTGAAACCGCCGGCTGCGCCAATCGGTAGCGAGGATGGGAACTGGCGGACCGCAGGGGCGCCGATCACTGGCCCGAGCATCGCTTCCATCTGTCGCTTGAGCCAGCGCGTGTGACCTTGTGGGCTGACCATCAGCCGCCAATCGGCTTCGCGCGGTAACAAGCGGTTCGTGCGTTCGTGCCACGCGATCGGCCGCCCTTGCGCAAGCACGTCGATCACGGGCGTCGCTTGCTCGGCCGTGGCTGCGGCCAGCAGGACAATGTGCATGTCGACGGGGACCACGAGCAGACGGAGTTTGCCGCCGGGCCCGAACAAGCGCTCCATAGACGGTCGTACCTCGGGAATGGCGGCCGCTCCGAACGCCTCGACCATGTCGAGCGAGTAAACGGTTGCCGCGCGTTCGCCAATCTGCGCTGCCTCCGTCTCGAACACGAGCTGCGATTCGTCCTCCTCGCTCTTGTTCATTTCGTTCCAGAGCCGCATGACCTCAGCAACGCGACCGACGAAAGAGGTGGCGTCGGCGACGCGAACGGCGAAAAATGAGTTCGAGTAAGTGCCGTCCTGGTCTTCGCCCGGTCGAGTGAGGATCGATGCGGCCGTCACGTCGGCGGTAGCTTGCTCTACGGCCTTTTGGAAGCGGGCGGCGACTTCGTCGTCCATCGCCACGCGAATGTCGTTTCGGAGCTCTTCTACCTCGGAATGTGCGAATGCGCCGGCGACGGCGGCGGCGAACGGGCCGGGCACGCGGGCCGCCCCGTTGATGATAAAGTCACCAGATTGAAAGAGCGTCGGCGGCGTCGCCTCGGTGTTCGCCGTCGCGTCGCGCGGCGTCGGCATGGGCCAGTCGTGCTCGACGGCGATGCGGATGCCGGCCACGACGTTGAGTTCGTCGTCGATCCGGACGCCACAAGCCGCGGCGTCCGATTCACTCGCCCAGCGGACGAGTTGCGGCAATTCGCGAAGCTGGGCGCGAATCTGCTCGCGCAATTGCGACAATAGATCGTCGGCAGCTTCGGCCTCTGGAAGATCATCGCCGTCGGCTGCGGAAGGTGGGCCGAAAAGGTCGTCGTCCGGCGGGCCGATTGCCACAACACCTTCGGCGCTATCCGTTGCGGCCCAGGCCCACAGTGCGTGCCAGCCACTCGGCAGAAGCACCGCGGTGACATTGTTCGTATCGATCCAATGCTTCCACGGCGCGATCTGCGATGGGGGCGCCGCCTGCACCGTAAGCAGGTTTTGCAGCCGGTTACGTTGATCGGGGTCCATGACGACGGCCCAGCCGCCGCGCTCGGCCACGAGTAAGTCTTCGTCGGCCACGGTCACGGCGGTGATGCCGTCGGTCGGCGTGCCGGTGAGGGCGGTGACGAACTGCTTGTAGTCCGACACCGGCAGCCAGATGCCAAGCTGTGGTCGATCGCCGGGCCGAGCGCCGGGCAAAATCGCGAGCAGCAGGTCGCCGCGCCGGTTCAATCCGCTGTCGATGCCCGTGGCCGATTTCAAAAGCGCGAGCGGACCGGGAAATTGCAACTGCAAGGCATCGAGCAGCTTTTCGGCCTTGCTGTTGGTCGCGTCGAGATGCTTGATGACCGCGAAGCCGAGTGCGTCGTTAGGAACGTTGTCGAGGACGTCGGCGGCCCGGACGAGCGGAGCGGCAGTCAGCAATAGCGCGACGAGCAGTGTGGTATGAAGGCGAGAGTGGTGCATCGTGCGGTGGGGGGGAATCCGGGGAGGGGTGGTCCGTGATACTCCATTATCCTGGGACGGGGGGAATGCGGCAAGGAAATGTGCGCGTCAAAGCACAACTGCTACGCCCCAAGCGACGGTAAGGGAAGCGGGGTTATTTTTTGCAGAGCTCGCGGGCCTTGGCGGCGACGGCAGCGGCCGTGACGCCGCGGTTCTTGTAGATTTCCTGGTACGGCGCCGAGGCGCCGTACGTGTCCAGACCGACGAACGCGCCGCCCAAGCCCAGGTATTTGTCCCAGCATTGGCGGATGGCGGCCTCGACGCCGACACGGGCCGTGACCGATGGCGGCAGCACTTCGTCGCGGTAGGCGGCCGGTTGGGCGTCGAACAATTCGAACGACGGAAGACTCACGACGCGGCTCTTGATGCCCGCGGCCGCAAGCTCCTCGTGGGCGGCGACGGCCAGTTGCAGTTCGCTGCCGGTGGCCAGGAGGATCACGTCGGGCGTTCCGCCCTTCCCTGC
This sequence comes from Lacipirellulaceae bacterium, assembly GCA_044868555.1. Lineage (GTDB taxonomy): Bacteria > Planctomycetota > Planctomycetia > Pirellulales > Lacipirellulaceae > JABDGM01. The sequence continues at coordinate 19,758 of JBIOWO010000255.1, forward strand.
CGCATCGGCGACGATGTAACCGCCCCGCTCGACGCCGGCGGCCGGCGCGTATTTCTTGCGGTCGAGCGTGGGCAGATCCTGCCGCGTGAGGATCATCAACGTCGGCCGGTGCGTTTGCTCGAGTGCGACCTTCCAAGCGTAGGCGACTTCGTTGGCGTCACCGGGCCGCAGCACGAGCAGGTTCGGGATCGCGCGGCAGGCGGCGAGGTGCTCGATCGGCTGGTGGGTTGGGCCGTCCTCGCCCACGCCGATTGAATCGTGCGTGAAGACCAGGATGGTGGGCAGGCCCATGATGGCAGACAGGCGGATTGACGGCCGGCAGTAATCGGTGAACACAAAGAACGACGCGCCGAAGGCCCGCAGTCCGCATAGGTCCATGCCGTTGACGGCGGCGGCCATGCCGTGCTCGCGGATGCCGAAGTGGAAGTTGCGACCGCCCGGATTGTCGGCGGAGAAATCGCCGCCGGCTTCTTCGAACGTGAGCAATGTCTTGGTCGAGGGCGCGAGGTCGGCCGAGCCGCCAAGCAACCAGGGTATTTTCTTGGCGAAAGCGTTGAGCACTTTGCCGCCGGAAATGCGCGTTGCCATGCCTTTCGGATCGGCATCGAACGTGGGCAGCGCGTCCTGCCAGCCTTTAGGCAGACCGCGGGTCTGCATCTGCTTCAATTCGCCGGCTTGCAGCGGATACTCCTTCTCGAACTGGCCGAACAGCTTGTCCCACTCCTCGCGGGCCTTGTGGCCGCGCTGGCCCATCGTGGCCTGGAAGTGCTTAGGCACGTCGGAAGGCACGTAAAACTGCTTGTCGGCCGGCCAGCCGTAAACTTCCTTGGTGGCGGCAATCTCTTTGGCACCGAGCGGAGCGCCGTGCGCTTCGTGCGTGTTGGCCTTCGTGGGCGCACCGTAGGCGATGACGCTCTTCACCACAAGCAGCGTCGGGCTGCCGGTGTGCTTCTCGACTTTGCGGAACGCGGCTTCGAGCGCGGCGAGGTCGTTCGCATCGTCGACCGCCAGCACATGCCAGCCGAGGCCGCGGAACCGCGTGGCGACGTCTTCGCTGAACGCGAGCTTGGTGTGGCCTTCGATCGTGATCGTGTTGTCGTCGTAAATCCAGCAGAGATTGTCGAGCTTCAGATGCCCGGCGATTGAGGCGGCCTCGTTGGAGACGCCTTCCATCAGGTCGCCGTCGCTGCACTGGGCCCAGACGCGGAAGTCGAACAGTTTTGCGCCGGGCTTATCGTAGCCGGGCATGTTGTAGTGCGCGGCGAGCCAACGGCTGGCGATCGCCATGCCGACGCTGTTGCCGCAGCCCTGGCCCAATGGGCCGGTGGTGGTTTCGACGCCGGTGGTGTGGCCGTGTTCCGGATGGCCGGGCGTGAGGCTGCCCCATTGGCGGAAGCGCTTTAGCTCATCCAGCGAAAGTGCCGGTTCGCTCGTCACGGCGCCATCGGGCTTTGTCTTCTTGATGCCAGCCAGGTGAATCAACGAGTAAAGCAGCATCGAGGCATGGCCGCAGGAGAGGATGTAGCGGTCGCGGTTTGGCCACAATGGCGCAGCGGGATCGTAGCGCAAGTGCTGCGTCCACAACTGGTAGGCGACAGGCGCGAGTGCCATCGGCGTGCCGGGGTGGCCGCTGTTGGCGGCCTCGACCGCGTCCATCGCCAAGGTGCGGATGGTATTGATCGAAAGTTGTTCAAGGCTTTCGGCGATCGTGGACATACAGAACCGCGACGAAGTGTTAAGGATCCGGGAACTCTGGAACCCAAAGAAGTGCCACAAAAAAGGGCGTTCAGAGATTCTAATGGCCGCCAATCGCCGGGTCAACGCGGGCCAGAAGTGCGCGCTTGGTGACCGCACGGCGTCCCAACTGCAGCAGATTTGCGCGCTAACCGAGGCATTCTTCTTGACCGTTAAGCTGCGCCAAGTACACTGAGTTACGAAATCGCTGCAAATCGAGGGGGCAAAAGTCGTCTTGCGGCGTCCGTGCGACCAAGGCGATTGGAGCCCCGGCAGTGACGTCCGTGCATGCCGCTCCCTTTGGGGGAGACGATCAAGCGCATGAAGTCGTCGATGAAGGCCCGGTTGACGAACGTCGGGAACACGCTGCTGGCGTTTCCCACGCCAATCCTTCAAGCCCGCTACGAGCGGACCGACGAGTTCAACATGGAGTTGGCCCGGAGGGTGCTCGCGCTGCGGGAGAAATCGCCGGGATTGCAGCGGAGCAACATTGGCGCCTGGCACAGCGAATCGACGTTTCCTAACGACGTCGGCGAGCCGTACGGCTCGCAGTTGGGCAAGATGTTTGCCGAGAGCGTGCGTGCGGCGGTCGAGTCGATGGTGGAAATGACCGGGCCCTGGCCGGAGAAGTTCCGCATCGACATTTGGGCGAATGTTCACGAGCGGGGCCACTCGCACGTGCCGCACGTCCATCCCGGCTGTCCGTGGACTGGCGTTTACTACGTCGCGACCGAGACGAATGCGGGCGGGGAAATCGTGTTTTCCGATCCGCGGACTGCCGCCTTGATGATCGTTCACCCGCTCAACCCGTTTAACACGACGAACATGATCACGATCGCCCCGGTGGCCGGCATGATGTTGGTGTTTCCGTCGTTTGTGTATCACAGCGTCCGGCCGTACGAGGGGACGACGCCACGGATCAGCATTTCGTTCGATTTATTGTGAGTGTTTACCGTTTTTTGCAGCTGAGAAACTACGACCATGACCGTTCATCGATTCCATCGGCTCGAGCAGCAGCTTTCCGCAGCGAAGCGCAACGTCCGCCGCAAGAGTCGCGAGCTGCTCCAGGCCACCGTCGTCGCCCTGCCGCTGATGGCGCCCGCCAGCGCGCCCGCCGTCATGGTCACAGGCTCGATTGATGAGGGGCCGTTTGTCGAGGGGGACACTGTCACGATTACTTTGTCCGTCGACAGCTCGACGGTCAGCAACGTGAACGGCGACTTTGACGTTGACGGAGTCAATGTGCCGTCCGGAAGTCCCAATGTTGCCGCATTTCCCTCGTCCCATAATTACTCCGCGATCCAAGATGGAAACTTTTTTTGGACGGCCTCCGGAAGCCTAGACGAAGAAGGTGATCAAGGACACGCCTGGAGCGCGGATGGTTCGTTCGAGGTCGCGAACGTGGCGCCGACCGTCGAAAGCGCTACGCTCAACGGCACGAACGGCAATCTGGAGGTGCCTGAGGGTACGCAGGTCCTGGCCGACGCCACGTCCACCGATCCCGGCGCGGACGATCACGCGTACACGATCGACGGTCAATCGGCCGGCACGGATATCAGCCAGACGGGGACGCGCTCGTCGCAGCCGGTAGACATCACCAAATATCAGGACGGCGCGTACACGATCAATTATGACGTGACCGACGACGACGAAACGACGTCGACCAACCACACGCTGACGGTGACCAACGTGGCGCCGACGATCGAGAGCGCCACACTCAACGGCACAAACGATAACCTGGAGGTGCCGGAAGGGACGCAGGTGCTGGCGGCCGCCACGTCGACCGATCCCGGCGCGGACGATCACGCGTACACGATTGCCGGACAATCGGGCGGCACGGATATCAGCCAGACGGGGACGCGAAGTTCTACCGACGTCGACGTGACGCAGACCAACGACGGCCTGTTCACCATCGATTACAGCGTGATGGACGATGACGAAAGTACGATGACCAGCCGCACGCTGACGGTCACCAACGTGGCCCCGACGGTCGAAAGCGCGACACTCGACGGAACGAACGGCGACATTGAAGTCTTCGAGGGGGCGACGGTGACGGCCGCGATGACCTCGTCCGACCCGGGGGCCGATCCGCAAGCTTATACCATCGGCGGCGCGGCAGCGGGAACCGACAACAGCCTATCGGGCACGCGCGTGTCCGGCGACGTGGGAATTAGCCGGGCCGATGAGGAGGTCGTGCTGGTCGAATTCGTCGTGGCCGATGATGACACGTCATCCTCGATATTCCGCACACTGACGTTTGTAAATGCGGCGCCGACGTTTACTACCGCGCCGGGCGACAGCACGCTCGACTTCGAGGTTTCCGCGGTGTATGCGTTGGCCGCGGCAGCCAGCGACGCCGGCGTGAACGACGTGCTGACCTATAGCTGGGACCGGGACGGCGACGGTCAATACGACGAATCGAACATGACCGGCATGTTCGAGTACGACTATTCGCAATTGCCGGGCGTGTCGGACGGCGTCTTGACGCTGGCCCTGCAAGTCTCTGACGGCGACGGCGGCTTCGACACGCGCAGCTTCCTGTTGACACTTCAGAACTCCGCGGTGCCGGAAGCCCACCAATGGCTGATGTTCGGCGTGCTGATCGTGGGCGCGGGCGGAGTCTCTTTGTGGCGGCGCTTCGGCGATCGTTGACGACTGGCCAACTGCGGCCGCTACGCCTGATGCCGAAACTGCCTGCGTGATCGCAGTTGAGCGACTGCCGACCCGTCATGTTGCGGCGAATTCAGCTGTTTTCTTGTCTTTCGGCGGCTTTATGGTTAGACTCGAATAGGGGAACAGAGAGACCAGGGACGCGTTACCAGCAATGTTCTGCGAGGGCGTCGGCATGCGCATCCCTGGTTGTTGGACGGCATTCGGCGCGATCGTGACGCTCGCATTCTTGGGGGCCGGCGATGTGCGAGCCGCCACCTATTCGTTCACGCGGATCGCCGATAGCACCACGAGTTCGCCGGCCGGCACGCTGGATGTGAACGGTCTGGGCAAGGCGGCGGTGAGCGGCGGCACCGTGGCTTTTCAAGCCTGCTATGGGGGCGGCGCCGGTTGCGGCATCTTCACAGGCACCGGCGGTGCCTTGGCGACGATTGTGAAAGACGGCGACGCGGCCCCGATGAGCACGTTCAGCAGCGATTTTTCGTTCCCGCCGCCGTTTGGTCCGACAACATTTGCCGGCCGGCCGGCGATCAGCGGTACGACGGTGGCATTCTACGCCGGCTACCAATTCAATTCGATGAGCGGGAACTTTGACAAGAGCGGCATCTTTACCGGCAGCGGCGGCGCGGTGACGCCGATCGTGAAGATGGGCGACACGGCCCCATCGGGAACGTTCAGCTCGTTCCTGGATTCGGCAATCAGCGGTGCGACCATCGCCTTTCAAGGTGTCTATGGCGCCAACTTGCAGGGCGTATTCTCGACGAGTGGCGGGCCACCGACGCCGATCGCCAAATCGGGCGACGTGGTGCCGGCCGTGGGGGCACTCACCGGCTTCAAAGCTCCGGCGGTGAGCGGAAGCACCGTCGCGTTCGCGGCCGATTACAGCGGCGGGCAAGGGATCTTTACCGGCAGCGGCGGAGCTTTGACGATCGTTGCCAAAGCGGGCGACGCCGCACCCGTCGGCACGTTTGACGCGGCCGGATTTTTTGATCCCTCGATCAGTGGCAGCACGGCCGCATTTCGTGCTCGGTACGGCGCAAGCTCCGGAACCGGCGTCTTCCGGGGCGACGGCGGTGTGCTCACCACGATTGTAAAAACGGGCGACCCAGCGCCCTCCGGGACAATCAGTTTCTTGCCGTCGGATCCATCGATCAGCGGCAACTTGGTGGCGTTCATCGGAAATTACGCGGCGCAGCACGCCCTTTTCGTGGGCAGCGGCGGAGCGATTACGCCCGTGATCAAGAAGGGCGATATACTTTTCGGCAGCAGTGTCGCCACGATCACGCTGGAGAAATTTGGATTCGATCCTGACGGCAGCGGAAAGCTGGCATTCAGCTATACGTTGGTGAACGGTCGCGCGGGAGTGGCGCTGGCCATTCCCGGCGGGTTGCCGCTGGGCGACTACAGCCACAACGGCTTGATCGATGCGGCCGACTACGTGCTCTGGCGGGATACGCAGGGCCAAACTGTCGTCGAAGGTGAAGGGGCTGACGGCAATTACAATGGTGTGATCGACGTGAACGACTATTTCCTGTGGCGAGCCAGGTTTGGCCAACAAGCAGTGGCCGGCGGGGGGAGCGGCATTTCGGCGAGCGCGAGTGCTGTGGGCGTGCCGGAACCAAGCGCCTGTGTTCTGTTTAGCTGCGTCGCGGCGTGTATCGTCCTTCTTCGACGCCGCACTAGCTGTTGCCGGCCTATGTGAGGCCGGTGCCAAAGATCCGCCGACCCAACCACAGTCGCTACTCCAATTCCAACCGACAGCCTTGGGCGTAGCTTTCCTGGGCTTTGTTCACGATGGCCAGCGCGCGGTACGCGTCCTCGAGACTCGAGGTTTTGAGAACCAGGCTGCCGACCTGGCGGTGGAAGTGGAGGAAGAGTTGCTCGCCGACCGGGCGGTCGTGGTCGAGTAGCTCGGAGTGTTGGCCGGCCTCGTCGAACCAGACCAGCGTGTGGGGCAGGTCGAGAAAGGCAATGCCGCGCTGGCAGACGACTTGCAAGTCGGCCGGACGGCGGAAGGCGGCCGCTTCGTGCCACTTGGTCGAGACGTAGCTGCCACAGGCGATTTGTGCGACTGGGCCGGTGCCGAATTCGCCCGGCGCGGAGAAATCGAGCGTTAGCAGGAGATAGTCCTTGGGAAGCGTTTCGTGCCGCTCGGCAGCGCCGCGTGGGGCGGACGAGTGCGATGCGCCGACGATGCTGGTGGCCTCGCTGCCGACGATGTCGCGACACCAATCGACCATCTCGATCAGTTGCCGCATGTCGGACGTGTAAAACGAATGGCCGTTGTCGGGACGATTGGTAAAGCGGCGATTGCAGAACAAGAGTCGCGGCAATCCGAGCCGCGTGGCCATCAGCTCTTTGAGTCGCAGCGTGGCCGGCGCGAGCCGGCACGGGAACTCGGCCATGAAGGCAACGCCCGCCTCGCGAACGCGGCGGCGGACTTCGTCGGCGGCATGGGTGTCAAGGTCGAGGGCGG
>JBIOWO010000256.1:0-3005 GCA_044868555.1 Lacipirellulaceae bacterium
TGCAACTCGCGCGGCGAGGGGCATCGATTCTGGAAAAAGCGGTGACTGTTGACGTCTCTTCAGGAACAAAGCCATGAAACGCCATACCTGCGTCGCAGTCATGTTCTGTGTTGGAATCGCGGCAATACCTGCGCTCGCACAACAAGCCGAGCAAAGCGGTGCTGCTTCCCAAGCGACTGGCGCCACACCTGGGGCCGGAGCTGCCGGCAGCACTCAAACGATCACTTCGAACGCACCTCAGGGAGGCACACATCTCGACGGAACGGTTACGCCCGGACCGAACATCGGCACAAGCGCTTCGCAACTGCCACCGTCGACGCCAGGAGTCGGCCAAGGCGAAGGCGCGCAGCCCGGCCAAAGTGGCTCGGCCGAGGATATCCAACGGCGGTCGCCAGCGGTCTCGACGCCGGGCTTACCAACACAGCCGCAAGGCGTTCAACAGACGCCGTTCGACGCCAACGCACAACCCACAGGTGGTCCGACTTTCCGCGGCAATCCTGGGGTTAGCCGACCGCCAGTGTTTTCACGCCAGCGCCCATTCGTACGAACGTGGGCCAATCAACGCCAGCGCGACTTGTTGCTGAACGACCTACTCGCCAACGGATATCCGGCCGACGAATGGCGCGTGCTGCAGCAGGACGGCCGCTGGTGGTATTACACGCCCGAAGAATCGTGGCTTGTCTACGACAATCAGCAGAGGTGGACTGCATACCGTCCGCAAGTTGAAACCCGTGCACCTTCGATTGCGTGGCCGACGGTATTATTTCCGACTGGATATCCGCGCGAAGATTGGCGGCTCGTCTTCCACCAGGGGCGCTGGTGGTTTTGGACACCGGACGCAACCTGGCTGTACCAGGAGCGTGGCCGGTGGGTGGATTATAACCAAGCCCGCGAGGACATCGCACGCGCCGCACTCGATCGCCGACGTGTCGGCTACCGTGGCGAAGTAAGTGGCCGTTTCGACGGCGTGCCGGCGCGACAAGATGCCCCCGCGACAGTCGTGCCGTCGGCCGGAACGCCCGAGCCAGTGCTCGATACGGTTCCTGAGCACATGGAAGGGACTCCGCCCGCCGAATCGCTTCCTGGTTCCACAATCGATCCCACGCATGACCAACTAGATTCAACAACACGGTGAGACATTGACAGACTTTTCCTCCGCTTCGGCACGCGCCGTGCGGAACACTTATCTCAGCCGGAACAAGAAACAAGGAGAGAGCCATGTCAACTCGACAACTTCTGTGGATTGCCGCTTACTCGTCTGCAGTGACGGCCTTGATCCTAGTGCTTGGAAACCAAACGAACGTGCAGACGGCCAATGCCCAAGTCGGCGTGCCGACAACCACGCCATATTTCGATGATGACGCCGACGATACACGGCATCACCAATTGAGCGACAAGGAAGCCTGCAAGGCAAGCGACTTAATCGGCATGGATGTCCGAACCGCCGGCGGCGATGAGACCGTAGGGTCGATCAACGACCTCGTGATCCGCCACGACGGCCGCGTCGCATACGCCGCCGTTTCGTTCGGCGGTTTCCTAGGCATGGGCGACAAGTTGTTTGCCGTCCCGTTGGATGCGATCGAATTCGTAAAGGTCGGCGAAAACGCGGACGCGGAGATTTACGCCCGCATCGACGTTTCCGAGCAGACGCTGAAGAATCGCCAGGGTTTTGATCAGGACAATTGGCCGGCGGCAGCCGATGAAGGCTTCCTCGTCGGCAACCAGCGAGTTGGCCGTGCGGCGGCCACACATGTCAATCAGTAACCATGCATTTGTGAAATCCCTTTCTGCGCACGGGGTGGTGGCGCCTCCCAAGAACACCCAGTGACCGCGAGCGGACTGAATGACTCACCTTCAGACGCCGCGGTGGATGCCGCCACCCCGTGTCTCTTCTTCGCGCAATCGACTTAACCAATTTGGTTTGATAAGGAGTATGGCAATGGGAATCTTTACCAGTGAAGAGTTCAATTCGTTGCCCGAGCTGTTTGAGCACGAGCTCAGGGATCTCTACGACGCGGAGCATCGGCTCACCGAAGCGCTGCCGCAGATGGCTGACAAGGCGTCGAACCCCATGCTCAAGCAGGCGTTCGAGACGCATCTGCGCGAGACAGAAAGGCACGTCGAACGGCTTGAATCGATCTTCGAACAGATTGGCGTCGGGCCGGAACGCGAAAAGTGCGACGCCATGACCGGCCTCATCAAGGAAGGCGGCCACGTGCTGGATGCGGATGGCGACACAAACGTGCTTGATGCCGCGTTGATCGCCGCCGCCCAGCGGGCGGAGCACTACGAGATCGCCGCCTACGGCACTGCCCGGGCCTTCGCCCACCAACTTGGCAACGAGTATGCGGCCGAACTGCTTGAGCAGACGCTCGACGAAGAGAAGTCGACGGACTATAAGCTCACGCAAATCGCCGAATCGGTGGTCAATCCGGCGTCGATCTAGTCGCGCTCGCGGCGGCATCCCAACAAGTTCTCCCTGTAGCTGGCCGTCCTGGAATCTGCGGATTCTGGGGCGGCCGCTTTTTTGGGGACGTTCGCAATTCTGTATCGCGCGAAACATGCGCGCAAAGAAAACCGGCCAAGCGAAGGATTTCGCCTGACCGGTACTATGTCAGGATTTCAAGAACGAGTTTGTCGCTGAGGCTCCAAGCTAGGTTGTCGGAGCCGAATGCTCAGGCGCGGCCGGCGCCGGCGGCGGTTCGCTCGTTGAGCTCTCGACTTCCGTCGGCTCACCGTAATAGCTGCCATGGCCACCGTTGGATCCATGCCCGCCATTCGAATCGTAACCGCCATTGGAGCCGTAGCCCCCATTTGATCCATGGCTGCCATTCGAGCCGTAGCCACCGTCGGATCCATGGCGATCGCGGAGGCGGGAAAAGAATCCGCCGGCGCTGCCGTTACTACCGTGGCTCCCGTTGCCGCCGAAGCTGCCATTGCCGCCGAAACTTCCGTTTCCACCGAAGCTGCCGTGGCCGCCGTCACTTCCGTAACCGCCATCGCTG
>JBIOWO010000257.1:0-15371 GCA_044868555.1 Lacipirellulaceae bacterium
GCCCGCTGAACTCCAAATCGCCGCGGTGCCCGCCATGCTGACGCGCGAAATCTTCGGAAACATCCCCGGCTGGGCCCAATTTGTCTTTTATCTCGTGGCGGCCGCAGCGGTCGGAGCCTGGGCATACGGCGTTTTCCGCCGCGCGCGGCTGTGGATGAAAGGCCGCCGCGGCGACGAACGCACGCCACTCGCCACGGCAATTCACCGACTCGTGCGCGATGTGCTCCTGCAACGCCGCATCCTAGCGAGCCGGGTCGTCCTCGACCCCGGTTCTGCGAGCGTCGCCCACATCCTCCTCTTCAGCGGCTTTATTGTCCTCCTGATCGGCACGACACTCATCGCCATCGAGCACGTACTCGCGGACCTTCTGGGCCGGCAGCCCGACAACCCTGTATTCCATAAGGGCATCTACTTCGGCGTCTACGAAATCACGATGGACATATTCGGCGTCGCCCTCATCATTGGGTGTGCGATGTTCCTCTACCGGCGGTGGCGCGGCCACGGCAGCTTTGCCCGCAGCCCGGCCGATGTGGCCCTCCTCGTCCTGCTCATTGCGATCGGCGTGAGCGGCTACGTACTCGAAGGCCTCCGCATCATCCACGCCCAAACGCCGCTCCCAGGCCTCTCCCCCCTCGGCTACCTGTTCGCTTGCGTCTTCGCGACCACGGGCGTCACCCCGATGACTGCCGGCCCAATCCACTTCACCATCTGGTGGTCGCACGCCGCCCTGGCTCTCGGCTTTATCGCCCTGATGCCCTACACCCGCTTGCTCCACTCGCTCGCCGGCACCGTGAACCTCAGCATCCGCGACCACCAGCTCGGCGTGATGAAGCCGATCACACTGGCCGAAGTCGAGGCCACCGGCCAGATCGGCGTCGCCACGCTGGCCGATTTTTCCGTCCGCCAACTCATCGAGCTCGACGCCTGCGTCTCGTGCGGCCGCTGCGAAGACGCCTGCCCAGCGTTCGAGGCCGAGAAGCCGCTCTCGCCGCGCAATGTCGTGCAGGATCTGGTCGCCGTCATGAACGCGGGCGACTTCACCCGCAGTCTGCACGGCCAGCCGATCGCCGCGGAAACGCTCTGGTCGTGCACCACTTGTGCCGCCTGTGCCGACGTCTGCCCACTCGGCATCAGCCCGATGCGAATGATCACCGACATGCGCCGCCACCTCATCGGCGAGGGCGCATTGCGCGGCTCGCCGGCCGTCGCCCTTCAAAAAATCGACCGAGCCGGCAACCCGTGGGGCATGGCCCCAACCGAACGCATGGCCTGGGCCGCCGGCCTCAACGTGCCGCTGGCCGGCGAGCACGCCGACTTCGACGTGCTGTACTGGGTCGGCTGCGCGGCCGCCTACGACCGCCGCGTCCAGAAAATCGCCCGCAGTGTCGTCCGGCTGCTGCAGGCGGCCGGCGTCAGCTTCGCCGTCCTCGGCCCCGAGGAGCGCTGCACCGGCGAATCGGCCCGCCGCATGGGCGACGAGCTGCTGTTCCAAACGCTTGCCGAACAAAACATCGCCACGCTCGCCCGCCACCGCGTCCGCCGCATCGTCGCCCACTGCCCCCACTGTCTCAACAGCCTCCGCAACGATTACCCGCAGGCCGGTGGCCAGTACGAAGTCATCCACCACAGCCAGCTACTAGCCGAATTGGTCCATGATGGGCGTCTCAAGCCACTGGAGAGGGTGCCTGGGGTCGAGCCTGAGGCGAGCCCCCAGGTGCCAAATGCTGGGGGCTCGGCCGAACCTCGACCCCAGCCACCCTTCGGCCATTCGTCATTCGTCATTCGTCATTCGTCATTTGATTCCAGTCATTCGTCATTGACCTACCACGACCCCTGCTACCTCGCCCGCGCAAGTAACATCACCGACGCCCCCCGCGCCGTCCTCGCCGCGGCCGCCACACAACCACCCTCTCCCAGTCCCGGTGAGGGACCGGGAGAGGGTGATTCGAGCCTCCCCATCCTCGAGCTCCCGCGCAACCGCCGCCAAACCGCCTGCTGCGGCGGAGGCGGCGGCCGCATGTGGTTCGACGATGCGCTCGCCCAGCGCGTCGGCCAATCGCGCGTCCACGAAATCGCCGCGTCCGGCGCGGGCACCGTCGCCGTCTCCTGCCCGTTCTGCCTGATCATGCTCAGCGACGGCCTCGCGGCTCAGAGGCCGGACACCAAAGTCCGAGACATCGCAGAACTGCTGGCCGACGCCGTGCTGGGCCCAGAGGCTACAGCGTAACGCGACGCCGTCCCGCAGCGATCATCGCCAAGACAACCGGCATCACCAGCCCGCCGCTCGCCGGCTCCGGCACGGCGGCGAGCATGGCCACGAAGGAGCCGGAGCCGTGGGTGTCTTCGTAGTACTTCTTGAAGAGCACGAAGTCGGCGTGGTTGTTGCGGAAATCCGCGTTGAGGTCGCCCAAGGCGGCCGCCTGGTCGGGCGTCAGGCCCGTCATGTCGACGTGCTGGCCGCTGCGGAATTGGGTCCAGTCGGCCGCGTTGAGCGAGCAGTCGCCGTTGACGTCGCCCAGGGCGAAGCAGGACGGCATGTTGAATTCGACTACCACGGCCCGGTGGTCCGACGGGTAGGGCTGGATCGCGATGTCCGTGCTGCCGTCGTTGGCGTTGAAGGCGAGCGTCTTGGCCAACGTCGGCGTCACATTCGCGCCGGCGTAATAGACGAAGTCGATGCGATCGTGGACCTCGTTGAAATCCGTAACCGGCGCAGGATAGCCCGGCGTCCAGGTGTTGGCTGGGTCCGCCACCTCGTCCGGGCGCAACTGGCGGAAGGCGTCGGTCAGGCCCGCATTCGTGACTGCGTTCGATGCCGGCCAATTGACCTTCATGCCAAAGTGCTTGCCGGCGGCCGCAGCCTCCTGAGTCCAGTCGAGGTGCGACGGCTCATTGAAATCGCCAACCAGAAAAACGGGATCCCCGGACGCCAATGCCGACGACATGCCGTTCAAGACAGGCGCGATGCTGCGGCTGGCTTGCGCCGCGGCAATCGCCTGGGCCTCGGTGGTGATCGAGCCGTTGCGAATGTCGTACGGCTGATAGGGATAGGCGGCCAAATGAACATCGAACAGGTACGTGTCCAGCGTCGGCGACAATTGCAGCTTCACACCCTGGTTCAGTACCTGCGTGATCGGATAACGGCTGATGATCGCGAGGTCGCCGTTGAAGCCATGATAAAAAAAGCCGAGCGAATCGGCAATCGCCTGGGCGCTCCCGTAGACTTCCTGAATGCCGATCACGTCGGCTTGGGCTGCTTGGATCACGCCCACCGTCGCCGAGAGCGGAAGGTCCGCGTCGTTGTCCCCACCGAGCCAAATGTTGTACGACATCACGCGGAGCGAACTGTCCGCGTGTGCCAAGCCACAATTCGCCGCCACGATCGCCGCAACGCAGCACAGCCGGGCCAATCGTTGGTGTATCGACGGGAGATTCATCTACTCGTATCCAAACTCGCGGACAAACGGCTCAAGCGTCTTCAGCGCGGGCGCGAGCAGCCGCTCGTAGTTCTTCCACCGGCCGATAGCTCGAGTGTAAATCGGCTGGGCCACCGCTTCGTAGCTCGGGCTGGTAACCTGCTTCGCCGCGGTCAATCGTTCGCGGTAGGCAAGAACCTGATCATCCCATGATAAACCAAGCGTGGCAAGCGCGCGGCGAGCCTGGCCGGCCGCGTCGGCAACAATGTCTTCGTAGCGGACTTCGCACCACGGCACTTCGATCAGCTCACGGAACTTGAGCCAGGCCGACATGTCGAGCGCATAGCGTTCGGCCGTCCGCTCGATGTCCAGAAATCGCACGCTCACATTGTTAAGTGGCAAATATCGCAAATAGCAACTCAATACAACGTCGCGCGGATCGCGGAGGGCAACAATCATCCGCGTTTCGGGCAGCACGCGCAGCATCAATGGGATTGTAGGGTTATAGGACGGATTCTTATCCAAATGCATCCGGCTTCCGACCGGCGCGCCGAGCAGGTACTCCATCCCGGTAAAATAGCGTCGCCGGCCGGCGTCGATTTCGTCGACCGGGAGCTGATCGATTACTTCCAGCAGTGACGCGCTACCACGCCGATGGACAACCTTGTGATATAGATCTCGGCCGACGATATCCCGCTCCTCAGAACTAATCAGGTCGGGGTGCGCGTCGAGCATTTGCTCGAGCAATGTCGTTCCCGAGCGTGGAAACCCTGTTAGCAGGGCGTTGCGGCGGGGTTCGAGCTGGTGCAGTTGGTCGCGCCAACGGCGAAAATGATCGCGCGAGATATCAGCGACCATGAGGCGAATCTGCGCATGCACGGATTCCGACGCCTTCAAGTGCGGAAGCTCGCGCTGTTTCAAGACGTGCTTGCAGCGCTCCATGGCCTCCATGGCGCCATCGAAGTCGCCGCGACTATCACGCATCAGGGCAATTTCGCTCCAGCCTTGGGCAACCCAATCGGAACCCTCGCGCGCTTGTCGAATCGCCGCCAGATACGATGACTCGGCCTCGTCAAAGCACTTCTTTCTGCGTTGGATTCGACCTCGCACGAGCGACACCAACGGGACGCTGTAACCGGACCGAACTGTTCGTTCGATCAATTCCTCGGCTTCCTCCAATCGGTGCGCACGCTCGTACAGTGACGCAAGTTCCATCCACGTGGGCGGACCGCCACCCGGCAGATGGGCCGACTTTTGGTACGCTGCGATGGCGCGGCCCGGCAGCTTTAACAATCCGAATGTTTCGCCGATGTAATGATGCACGCCCGGGTGACGCGGGGCGCGTTGGATGAGCCTCTCGTGAATCAGCTCCATCCGCGCGAAGTCGCATCGCTCGGCATATGCACGGGCCAACAGAACATACGTTCGCACATTGTCCGGCTCCCTGCCTATCGCGTCTTTGAACAATTCGATGGCGTCGTCGTATCGACCTTCATTGAAGAGAGCCTGGGCTGCCTGAAGGTGCCGCGAGGGCATGTCGACCATCGCACGCCGTCGCGCTTGCGCTGGCTGTTCGCGCGACGAGGTACGACGGCGTTTGGGCATCTCATGTTCCTCGGTGCAATCGTATCAATTGTAGCCAAACGCTTCGACGAACGGCTGCAAGATCTCCATGTGCGGCTCAAGCTGGCGGGCGTAATTCCGCCACCGGCCGATCGAGCTCGTGTAGACCGGCCTGGTCACCGCCTCGTACGTCGGCGAATGGACGTGCTTCTGCTGAGCCCGGCGATGATAGTCGAGCACAACGTCGTCCCACGGCAATCCGAGAAAATCGAGCGCCTTGCGGGCCTCGCCCTCCAGGTTGGCCACCATGTCTTCGTACCGCACTTCGATCCATGGATTGCGGAGCATTTCGCGAATCTTGAACCACGCCGTCATCGACTTGGCATACTTCTTGGCCGTGCTTTCCAGCGTCAAGTAATGGACGCTCACCGGATTGAGCGGCAGTTGCTGCACGAAGCAACTGATCACGACGTCACGCGGATCGCGAACCGCAAACAGGATTCGCATTTCCGGAAACACGCGGGCGACAATCGGCAGCAGCATCGTCAACTCGGGATTCTTGTCCAGCAGCAATCGCTGGCCGATCGGCTGCCGCAGGGCTCCTTCCATCCCGGTCCAATAGGCTTGCCGCACTGCCGCCACGTCGTCGATCGTCACTCGGTCGAGCGTGTCGGGGACCGATTCGTTCGGCTGCGCCTTCCGCCCCAAACCCACATAGACCAAATCGGACATGACCTGCAGCTCGTCGGCGCTGACGACGCCCGGGTGGCTGTCGAGCACTTGTTCCAAGAGCGTGGTGCCGCTGCGGGGGTGACTGGTGAGCAGGGCGAGGCCGCCCCCGAGTGGAGCGAGCTCCGGACCAGCCGCCTGCCAACGCTGGCAATGTTCGGCGGTGATCTTGCTGAACGTTTTTCCAGCGGTGCGGGCGATCAGGTTGGCGTCGTGCTGGTCGGGCGCGGCGGCATGGTCGAAGATCTTCTTGGCGTGCGTCAAGGCGTCGAACGCCTCGTCGAACCGGCCGGCCTTGTCGTAAATGGCCGCCAGTTGGTACCACGAATCGGCGATCACGCCGAGCGACGCTTTCTTGGCGTCGATGATTTGCCGCCAGCGCGATTCGGCCTCGACGAGGTCACCGGCGCGCCGATCGATCGTCGCCAGCGTGTACCGCGCCTCTTCGAAATTCGGGGCCAAGGACAGCGCCTCGTCGACGCATTGGCGGGCCGCATCCAGGTCGTGCAGCCGTTCGTGCATTCTGGCCAATTCCAGCAAGATCGGCAGCCGGCCGCGCGACGTGGGCGCGAGCGCCAGAAACTGGCGGAAGCAGGCGATCGCCCGATCGAACTGCTGCAGCATCACGTACGAGCGGCCCAGCATTTGCTGCAGTTCGGCGTCGTCCGGGTACAATGTCTCGGCCAGTTGGATGAGTTTCTCGGCATCCGCATAGCGGTACCGCAGCGCGTAGGCCCGCGCCACGTCGACCAGCAGCACCGGATTGTGTGGATCGCGAGCCAAGGCCCGCTCATAAAACCAGATCGCCTCGTCGTACCGGCGCTCCGCCCAGAGGGCCTGGGCCTTGTCGATGCGGACATCGGGCTTGTGCCGCGGGGCACGTACTCCCTTCGCGCTACTCCCCTGGGGCGCGCTTGTCTGGTTGATACCGGCGCGATGGCGCTGGTTCAGGGTCGGCGGTTTCTGCCGCTTCATTTTTTTTTGCGGCTTGCGGGCCATGGGCGTTATCAGGGGGCGAGCGAGTCGAAGTCTGACTCTATTGTATATCAAAGCAAAGCGGCCGCCCGCCTGCGTGGCGGACGGCCGCTAAATCGTCAAACTTCAAATTAGGCTGCTAGTCTCGTCGCCGACGAACCAAGCCCGCGGCCAGTCCGCCGATACCGACAAGCAGAACTGTGCAAGGCTCAGGCACCACCGAGGTCAGCGAGGCATCGTCCACGGCGCTGTCCTTTCTGAGAAAGAAGCCGACGCCCACAGGATGGCCAATCTCCGGCGCGCCGGCCCCGACACTGTGGCTGAGACTGAGCTTTGTCCAGTTGGCTTGACTCTGGGCAGCCGTCATGGCCGCCGTGCGCTGGTTAATGGCAGTGAACAAGCCGCTTGCCAATGAATTGGCATCGCTGAAGGCGACGTTTCCGTCGAAAATGTACATGAAGACGCCGTTGGATTCGTCCAGGTCTTCGTCGTTTTGCGCCCACAGAGAAAACGTGTAGGTCCTGCCGGCCTCAAAGACAGCGGCGGTTTCCTGGGCGCTATATCGAAATAGGCCGTGCATCGCTTGAGTGCCGGTTCGCGGAGATCCACGCAGGCTGTACGTGGCGCTTTCCGCATAGGCCGCGGTGTACAGCCAGTTACTGCCGTGATCGTCCTGGGTGTATCCCGGCGGGCTGTCCAAGTCATCTACCCAGGCGCTGCCAGCGGGTCGGTACGCACCGTTCGGATCTGCGGCATACGCATAACCACGAGCAGGAACGGGGTAATTCTCAAAACTCGGGTCCCCCACAGGGATGTCGATGGCGTGGCTCACGGCCGGAACCAATACGCCAGTGGCCACGAGCGTGGCAGAGAGTTTCTTACACCAGTTGGAAATCTTCATTAGCCTTCTCCCGCACTAGAAACCGCGGGCCGAATTCCGTAAAAAGTCCACGGATTCGGCCAGCATCGTGTGTTCGAATCAGTGATGTGATCGACGCAGGTACTTGGAGCGCGCGGACCCCTCGGAAACGGGGCCAAACAGCTTCTCCACCATCTTCCACTCTGACCGACGCCAACGGAGCGTGCAACGATTTTTTGCGCAGATTGTTTGTTTTTTTGGCCGGCGACCCGGGCCGGCCTTTACGATCCCCGTCGCACGTTGGCAGAATTGGCGAAGGCACCGATCGAAACACTGTTCCGGCGCGGCACCCGCATGGCACTGGAATCGTCCCCGTATGCCAGTATGATCCAAAGTCGCCGCGTTTGCCTGCTGATTGATACGTCCACGTCGTGGGGCCTGCGCCTCATCAAGGGGATCGCGCGGTTCGCGCAGGAGGTCGGCAACTGGCTGATCCACGTCGAGCCGCGGGGTCGGTACGATCGATTCCGTATCCCCACCGGCTGGAGCGGCGACGGCATCCTCGCTCGCATCAACAGCAAGACGCTCGCCCAGGAGATCATGGCCAGTGGCCTGCCGACGGTAAATGTCTCGTGGTTTCCCTTCAGCAGCGAGCGAGTGGGTCGCTGCACCGTGGATCAACAGGCCACGGGACAGATGGCGGCGGAGTATTTTCTGGCAGCCGGTTTCGAAAACTTCGGCTATTGCGGTCCGCATCGGAAAACCGGCTACCCGGATTTGTTCGCCGACTCGTTTTGCAGCGCGCTCATGGCGGCGAAATACTCCTGCGACATCTATCCGATCCCCGCCGGCGACCTGGAAAATATCGCTTGGAACGTGCATCTCGCCAGCCTGGTGGAATGGCTGCAGCAACTTCCACGGCCGGCGGCCGTGTTGTGCTGGAGTGCGGCGCGGGGCCGACAGGTGACGGAAGCCTGCCATTATGCAGGAATTCGCGTGCCGGACGAGGTGGCCGTGCTGGGCGGCGATTACGACGACCTGATGTCGAACATCTCCAGCCCGCCGTTGTCGACCATCGACCAGCCGGCCGAGAAGATTGGCTACGAGGCGGCCCGCATGTTGGAGGGCATCATGCGGGGCAAGAAGGCCCGCAAGCGGCCGCTCCTCTTTGCGCCGACGCGGATTGTCGTGCGCCATTCGACGGATACTCTGGCGATCGATGACGATATGGTCCGCGACGCGCTGCGTCTCATCCGGCTGCGTGCCCACGACGACATTCGGGTGTCGGACGTGGTTCGTGAAATGGCGGTGTCGCGACGCGCATTGGAGCAGCGATTTGTCCGCCTGATGGGCCGCACGCCGGCTGCCGAAATCCGCCGCGTCCGCCTGGAAGAGGCCAAACGGATGCTCGTCGAGACCGACCGGTCGATCGCCGATATCAGCCGTGCCACCGGCTTCGGTCACCAGGATTTGTTCTCCCGCGTGTTCCGCCGCAGCGTGGGCATGCCGCCCTCACAGTTCCGCCGTCAGCATCAACATCTGACATAAGTTCAAATTGCCAAAAGAAATGCGCGAGAAAAGGGGGATCGGTTCGCACACATGCGCGCATTTTTCGTGTAAAATCGAAGGACGTGCGGAATGTCGGAGCGGTGCGCCATTCACTCGATCTTAACTCGGTGCGGCTAAACATCTTAAAGGCTGGCAGTCAGTGGCATGAGCTGTCGGCGGTGAAAGTTTCACCAGCAGTTTGGGTCAGGAGAATCGTTGCGCGCAGTTCCGGTAAGCCGACAAGAGCGGATTGACCAGGCATGGTCAGCTTGAATTTGGAAGCGAATGCGGCCGAGTATTTCGGAGCCAACATGCAACGCACTCCGGCGGCAGTGTTGCTAACTCAGAGGAGGTTTGCCGTGACGAAGCGCCATTCTCCAGATCGCGGCTTTACGTTGGTTGAGCTGTTGGTCGTGATCGCGATCATCGGCATACTTGTAGCAATGCTGTTGCCGGCGATCCAAGCCGCCCGCGAGGCCGCCCGGCGCTCGCAGTGCATTAACAATCTCAAGCAGATGGCGCTCGCGACGCTCAACTTCGAGATCGGCAGGAAGGAGTTGCCGCGAATTTACATCTTTGACCATGCCATCGACAACGACAAGGCGATTCACGGCTCTCACGTGCAAATCTTGCCGTATTTGGAGTATCAGCCGGTGTATGACGCGTACAGCTTCAAAGTTGCATGGAGCAATATCGCAAATCGCAGAGCTGCTGAAACCAACATTCCCGAGTTTGTCTGTCCTTCCGCACCGTCGATCTACGACCGGACGAAAGAAAGAGTTGGTAGTTCACAGGAGCCCCAAGGCGCGTTCGCCGATTATGGCGTCGCCGGACGGATTTCGCCGCAGGGGGTCTGCACTCTGACTACGGCTGGCATCAAGGATCGCCCCGATTGGCAGGGTCTGTTCACGGGCGTTCCGGAATATGCAACGGACTCGGTCGATCAGGGCTGCGGGCCGACTGTCCCCTGTCCGTTGGAACCATTGTTAAATTTGGATCCATCGAAGAAATGTTTGGCGGGTCAGTCAGGTCGCACGAAGCTCAAGCAGGTCAAAGACGGCCTCTCGCACACGATCATGTATGCTCCGGATGCCGGGCGCGCGGATCACTGGGAAGATGGCGTGAAGCTCGGCAGCCCGCCAGACCCAAATCACATCGCAACCGGAGCTCGCTGGGCCGACCCGGAAAACGAGTGGTGGGTTCACGACATTTGCGGCGGGTCGACACAGATGTTTAATTGCAACAATTCGAACGAAATCTATGGGTTTCATGTGGGCGGGGTTGTGGTGGCGCTGGCCGATGGGTCGGTCCCATTCGTCGCCGACACGATTGACACCGAAGTACAAGTCTCTCTGATTACACGGGCCGGTGAAGATTCCGTCACAGGGTTGTAAATCGCACCGCGTGTGCGCGTTAGTTCGATGGGAACCGCTCTCAAATCTCGGTGGCAGATGGTTACGACGCGATCGTCCGCTTCCTGTGGTCGATGGCCGGTATTGAAAAGCATGCGCCGGTTGCACGGCCGCTGGATGCTGCTACTCATTGCCGTGGGAACCATGGCGACGGCCGGCGGATGTGGCGGCAAGGGGCGCGTCTCCGTCTCGCCCGTGCGCGGCAAAGTGGTTTACAACGGGCAGGGTGTTGCTGGCACCACGGTCGTTTTTATTCCGGTCGATCCCGCGAATGATAAGGCTCAAAAGCTGCGGCCGTTTGCCTACGGACAAAATGACGGCCAATTCGAAATCAAGACGTACAAAACTGGAGACGGCGCACCGCCGGGAAAATATCGCGTGGCCATCATTGTGCCACAAGCGGGCGGCCAAGGCAGTATGAAGGACCAGCCCGTTACGGCAGAATCAGCCGCGCCGCGTCCCGTGGTTAAAGTGCCGTTAGCGATCGTCAGGAAGTACGCCAAGGCGGACACGTCCGGTCTGGAGGTGACGATTCAAGAGGGCGAAAACAACCTTGATCCGTTTGTGCTTACTATGGGGGCTGGGCCCGCCGCGGCTTCATCCGTCATAAGGTCGTCGCAAAATTAGCCGCAGATTTGTCTCAAGGAACAACCCAGTTGGTCGCCGTGGATGCGGCATCCGCCAAAGATTGAACGACATCTTTTTGGAGAACGAGCGATGAAGGTAACAGACCTACGGAGAAAGTTGATGGCCTCGCTGGCGGCCGGCGGGGTGCTCGCTCCCGGTGCGGTATATGCGGCGCCTCTGGATAGCAACCTGCTTGCCAATCCGGGATTTGAGTCGGTCGACACCAACGTGCATCCGCCGGGCAGGGAGGTGGGGGATACAGCCTACCTGGACCCGTTGATTCAAGATTGGTCGGGGCCTCTGCAAGGCTTTGCGTACTCGCACAACAGCACCGGCGGCACGTTCGATTACGCGAACGGTGGTCCACTGGCCAGTGGTGGCAATTATTATTTCACACCGAATGCCGCCGACAACGACTTCGTCCCACCTAGTGACATTAATGCGGCCGGGCAGTTGTTTCAGGACGTTGATGTATCGAGCGGTGCCACGCGGACGCTGATCGACGCCGGCACGGCCCGGTACAACGTCTGGGGTTACTTCAATACGTTTGAAGCAGATAACGACCTCGGACACGTGCATCTGAATTTTCTGAACGCATCGAGCGTCTCGATCGGCACGGCGGAGGTCATCGCCCATGGTCCCCTCAATGAATGGGTGCCGAACGCGGCGAGCGGACTGATTCCGGCGGCTACGCGCACCGTGCGCGTCTCTATATTTGGGACCACGTCGATCGCAGGCGGGCCGGACGGCTACATGGATAACGTCGATTTCCGAGTTTCTGCGTCCGTGGTTCAGCCGACGCTCTCCATCACCGTGGATCGCAACACCGGGACGATGTCGCTCTCGAACCTGACGACAGGCCCCGTGAACATCAAGAGTTATCAAATTGGTTCGGCGTTCGAGGCGCTCGATCCGGATCCCGCCAAATGGAAGTCCATCGCCGACAACTACGATGCGGGCAGCCCGGGACCCAATCAAGTCGACGCCGCCCACAACTGGTTCGAGCTCACCGTCCCAACTGCGAACGGCGACTTGAGCGAAACGGACTTGGAAAGCGCCATGGGGGCTTCGCTGCCGGCCGGCCGGGTCGTCAACCTGGGCAACGCCGGCACCTGGATTTCAAATCCGGATGAAGACCTGACATTCGAATACATTTCGGGAACGCAGCTTGTACGCGGCATCGTCACGTACACCGGCAATAGCGGCCAGCCGCTGAGGATCGGCGATCTGGATGCCAACGGCGGCATCACGGCGTCGGACTGGGCGATATTACGGAACAATCAGCATACGAATTTGAGCAGCAAATCGCTGGCCGAGGCCTATCGGCTGGGGGACTTAAACAGGGACAAGTTGAACAACCACGCGGATTTCGTCGCGTTCAAGAACGCGTACGATGGCGCCAACGGTGCCGGTGCGTTTGTACTGATGTTGGCCAGCACTCCCGAACCGTCCACCGTGGCCCTGATTTTGACGGCCGGACTGTTCGTTCTGCCGATATCGGTTCGGCGGTCGGTTCGCTAGACAACTCGAATTATTCAGCTCAACAAGAACATCATCTTAGAAGCAAGCACGCCTTTGCGGAGCACGAGCGATGAAAGTTACCAACTGGCGCAGAAAACTATTGGCGAGCCTTGTGGCGAGCGGCGCTATTGCGCCCGCTGTGAGTTTCGCGGTGGATATCCCCCTGGGGGACCCGAGTTTTGATCTCTACACGCAAGGAACTCTCCCCACAAAGGGCTATGCGTACGCCAGCGGTACGAACGGCGCCTACCGGCCCACCGGCAGTCCTTGGGTCGACGATTTGGACAACGCCGAGGGATTCACGCAGGACAACGCCAACAGTAACTGGTTGTACACTGCGTCCTACGCGGAACCGCCTGGGAGCGTGCGTCCAGCGCCGAGGACCGGCAACCAGGCAATGCACGGTCTGGATGGCAACTTCAATGCCCAGGAAGTTGCGACACTATTCGAGGCCGGTCGTACGTACACGTTTTCGATTTGGGCGCAGAACGACGAGCTGCTTGACCAAGGGGATGGCGTTGGGATGTATATTTTCGACGGGAATTTGCCGTTCAACATCGCCAATTCGCTCGCCAGCAACTTCCTCACAACGCAAATTCCCAAACGCCAGGTGGGAATGACGCCGGCTCAAAGCATTGCCAATTGGGCCCAATTCAGCCTCAGCCACACGGTGCTGACCGGGGCCCCTGAGATTGGCCATCCGATTGGCGTCGGCTTCCGTGCGTTTCGCGACAGCGCGGTCGACGACGCGACGCTTACGTCCGAGGACGCCGCCACTCAGGTGTTGGTGCTGGAGATCAATACGACGGACGGCCAGATGCGGATGAGGAATCAGACGGGCGCGACGGTGAACATCGACTATTACGAAATCACCAGCCCCATGAACGCCCTCAACGCGGGCGTGGGCGGCTGGAGCAGCCTGCAGGACCAGGTTAATGTAACCAACTTCCCAGGCGGCAATGGCACGGGCAACGGTTGGGAGGAAGCGGGCGGCAGCAACTCGAGCGTCCTGAGCGAATCGTACCTGACCGGAAACAGCGCCTTCAATAACGGCATCAATGTCGGTCTCGGCGCGGGCTTTAACGTGGGCGGCATGCACGACGTCGGATTCAGTTATGGACTCGTGTCGAGTGTTCCAAACCCAGTGGGCGACTACAACAACGACGGCACCGTGAACGCGCCGGACTATGTGTTGTGGCGCAACGGTGGGCCGCTGTTTAACGATCCATCGGTGGGCGTGCAGCCAGCCGATTACGATCAGTGGAAAGCGAACTTCGGAAAGAAGGGTGGCTTCACCGGACCGGGCGTGCTGACCACCGGATTTATTCGCTATGTGCCCTCGTTCAGCGGCGTCGGCACGGCGCTCGTGCCGGAGCCGACGGGCATCATCCTGGTCGGAATCGGCATCGTGACCTTGGCATGCAGCCGACGCAGGACCGTATGCGATTAGTTCGTCGTATAAGCCGTAGAAATTGACAGCAGCGAATTGCGGTACTCGACATTGACGGTGACTTTCTCGATTCGAGAGGACGATAACCATGAACATCCGCCGAGGAATTTTCGCCAGCTTGACGGTGATCGGCGCAAGTCTTTCTCTTGCCGCCGTCGCCTGCGCGAACGGGACCTTGATTCGCTGGCATAAGATGGGCGAAGAAGAGGGCGGTTCGAATAACTCGCCCGTATTTACCACGTTGGATAGCCCCGTCGGTGTTATCGACGGCAACGCGGATATCCTGGCCCTCGACTTGTCTGCAGGCGGATCGCCCGTTTATCGGACAATTACCGGCCGGCCCGACGGCGGCGCCGGCATCGGCATCGAGTTTAGTGCCGCGGCGTCGGACAACTTGTCGGGCCAGGAGTTGAATTGGCCGCAGCAGTCGGATTTGAGCGATGCATTCTTCGGGCTTTACGACCTCCAGGGGATTTCCGATCGCGGGTTTCAGTTCTGGGTGCGCCCGACTTCGACCTCCGACCAGGCGATTGTCATGGACACGCTGCAGCACGGGGTGCGGATTAAGGGCGGCAAGTTCACGATGGTGTACGACGACAACACTGAATATCCATCAACCGTGACGGTCGTGCCAAACACGTGGTATCACATCGAGGTGGTACGGCCGGCAGGCGGGGCGAGCGGCTCGCGGATGTACGTCGATGGGAATGCAGTCGCCGCTGGGGGAACGAGCAGCGATTACGCTGCTGATCAAGTTACGTCGCTGACGGTCGGATCGAACCCGGACAACACCCAGTATTTCAGCGGGATCGTCGACGATTTGCGGATGTTCGTCATGGGAAAGTCCACTACTTCCACCCCCTATGATTACGGCGCATTCAATTTTGCAGTCGACAACGCCTACGCCGCTTCGCCCATCACGGGCATCAAGGGCATCGCCGGCGACGTCACGAACAACGGCTCGTTGGGCCCAGAGGATAAGACCGCATTTATTGCCGGCTGGATGCAAAAACGGTTGGTCAATGGAATCCAAATTGCCGACTTGACCTCGCGCAGCCAGGGAGATCTGAACCTCGACGGCATCACTAACATCCAGGATTTGCTGTTGCTCCAAAACGCGCTGATTGGCGCCGGAATGGGAACCATCACTTCGGCCGATCTGTTTGGAGTCCCGGAGCCGTCAACCGTAATTCTGGCGATGCTTGCCGTGACGTCGCTTGCGCGATGTCGGAGATCGCGACTGCCCCTCTGAAGCCGCCGCGCCCGATGGC
>JBIOWO010000258.1:0-5654 GCA_044868555.1 Lacipirellulaceae bacterium
CAGCTCCTCGCGAATGCCGAACACGCGACTATGTAGATTGCCGAGGTTCTCCGTCAGCGCGAGGCCCTTGCCGATGGCCAGGTTGCGCGTGGCGATGTTCCCCGGGTCCTTGAGCACTTCGTCGACCGCGTTGAAAAAGCCCGTCAGCGAACCGCTCAGATCGACGTCGGCCGACAGCTCATTCAACAGCACTTCCAAGTCGCGGTACGTTTGCTCCTGCACGTCGGCGTTGGCCCGGTCGCCCCGCGCGCCGACCAGCCGTTCCTGGATGAACTGGTCGATCTTCTGCACGATGCTATCGACCTGCACGCCCAGGCCCAGAATCAGGTTGCCCTGCTTCTGCACCGGCGCCGGCACGTAGATGGCTTCCTGCCGGATGTAGCCGGGCGTGTTGGCGTTGGCAATGTTATTGCCCACCACGTGCAGACCGATTTGCATCGCCCGCAACGTGTTGCCCGCAAGTTGGATCGCGCCGAAAAGACTCATGCGCCACCGGAGAAGAGAGGTGTCAGGCGACAGGTTTCAGGTGTCAGATTCCGGTCCTGACACCTGACACCTGATACCCGACACCTAGCTACGCGGCCCGGTCGACCAGAGCACCGCAATTCTGGCGCTCCGAGCCATTTCCATATGTCGGCTGCGGCCGACCCCCAGTAGCAATAATCTCGATCAAATGGGACAGATGTAGCAGCGAGCGTTGTACTAGCACCCAGTTCGTCAGACTTTGGTGCTGCAGAAACCGCGACCGCTCGGCCGCCTCGTCGATGCTGGTTGCGAGGCGGCCACGGCCCTCGGCGGGCAATGTCGCGCTCAACGAACGAATGCTATCGGACGGCATCCCCGCAGCCTGGGCCCGGCCCAGCAGCTCTTGACGACGGTCGTGGCAGGCCTGCAATCGCGCCACCAGCGTCTGCTCGCGCCCGGCCACCGTCGACAGCGCTGCATGATCGGCCGAAGCCAGCAGCTTGCGCTTCTCTGATAGCACCGCGAGCAGCGCACTCTGCACGTCGGCCAACTCGGCCAGCAGCCCCGCAATGTCACTTTCCCAGTTGTCGTCCATGCGTAGTAGGCACACTCCGCTCGGCTGAGCTCTCGGCCGAAGCCGTGTGCCGTAACCCCTTCTGTTAACGCGGTCGTAGCTGGTTCAGTTGGTTCAAATCACTGTGCGACTTGGGCTCCGCCAGATGCGGAAACTGCCGTTCAAACAGTGGCTCGGCAAACTTCGACGCGCTGACCTCGGTCAAGTGCTCGGCCATCTGCTGGTCGAGCCGGCCTTGAAACACTTCCTCTCCACGGCCTCCATGAAAGTACGCCGGCTTGCCCACCGTCGAGCGCATCGCCTTGATCATCTGCGCGAAAAACGTCTCGCCGACAAACTGCGTGAACGCCTCTTTCAACTCCTCCTTGGACTTCCCTTCGCCGAACCGCCGCAACGCGGGTCGAGTCCCATGCGACCCACCAATTCCACTGGCACTGTCGAGCTTTTTCGAATTCTCTGCAGCGGCAAGACGCGGCGGCAGCGTCACCGGGAGCTGGAACGATGCCGCCGCGTTGTGGTCGCCGATTTTCGTCATGAAAAGCTCTTAGCTGTTAGCCGTTAGCTGTTAGCCACCGAATTGTCGCCGTTAGCTAACAGCTAACAGCTAACGGCTTCCTCAGTCCATGATCAACTTACCGTGCAACTTGCCGTTCCGATCGATGCCACGAATGATCTCGATCATGTCGGCCGTCGGAATCCGCAGTGCGTTGAGCTGGTCGATCAGCTCCTGCAGCCGGGGCTGGTTCGATTTGTCAAAATCGAGTTGGGCGAAAGTGCCCTCGCCGCCGGCTTCTACCACCACGTTCTTGTGCGATACGATCACGTCGCCGATTTCCAGGTCGCCGCTGATCACGATGCTGCCCGCCCGTGAATTGATCACTACCCGCGCCTCCGGCTCGTGCTCGTCGATGGGCGTGTCCAACAGGTTCGAGGCGAAATCGACCGGGTCGTCCAGATATTCCTGCGGAATCCGCACGACGATGTTGGCCGCGTCCTTGGCCCGCACCATATCGACGTTTTGCTTCGCTTCCACGTTATCCGAGTAGCCCATCTTTCGTTCGATCTCACCCGCAATCTGAGCGGATGTTTGAAAGTTCGCGTGATTCTTGTCCAATAGCAGGGTAATGCAGCCGTTCTGGTGAAACGGCGTAAATACGTCCTCCTTCATCTGGCAACCGCCCACGACCACGCCCACCATCGGCTGCGTCGGATCGTCAATGGTGATCTGGCCCTCGCACGAAGCGAACACCCGATCGTCCTGCGTGTTCGGTCCCTTCAATGAAACGAAGAGCAGCCGGCCGCCTTCCAGGCTTTTGCCGTTGATCGCGCTGACATAACAATCCAATCGATCGCCGCGCCGCGTTCCGGTGGCCGGGATTGTCGCGCTGACCACCACCATCGCCACGTTTTTTACCTTGCGCAGCTCTTGCAGACCCGGCTGCTGGGGATTCTGCGACTTCGATCGGCCCAGAATTTCGATCGCTCGCGACAGGAATTCCATCGTGATCGGGTCGTTCGCTTCGCCCGTGCCGTTCAGGCCCACGACCAGCCCCTGACCAACTAGCTCGATCTCCTCCTGGCCTTTGATGCGGCAGATGTTCTTCAGCCGCGTCCGCGCCTCGACCGGTGCGGCCACAGATACAAACACGCAGCAAATAATCAACATTCGGCGAACCATCGTATTCCCTCTGCGTCGCAGCTTTGGTCAGGCACGGCCTGAACTAGAACGGCTTCCACCTGTCATACCACCGCAAAAACCAACCCCGGCTATAACTATCGTTGATGAAGCCCCGTTCGCGTTTGTCGATCCGCAGCTCGGCCACTTCGTCGCTCCGCACGGTGCGATCCGGTCCGATCGACTGCCGCCGCACCACGCCCGTCAGTGACTGCAGCCATACTTCCTCGTTGTTGCGAATCTCGCGGCGGGCTTCGATCACCAGGTTCCCGTTTGGCCGGATATCCACCACCTCGGCCGCGATCCGAAACGTCATCGCGTCCCGCAGTTCCATGTCCGACGTCGTGCGATACTGGGTGTTGAGCGTGGCGTTCACGGCGGGCGGGCCGCGGCGCAGCGGCGCCGGAAATATGTCCTTCCCGTCGAACGCCAGCCACTCGGACAGTACTGCATTGATATTCGAGTTCTTGCGCGACTCGGCGTCGCCCTCGCTCGTCATGCTGGCTCGGTAATCGACCAACACCGTGATAATGTCGTGAATCTGCAGCTCGCGCGCCTCCGCTTCCGGTGGCACCTTGCGAAAGATGAACGAGCTGTTGTGCAGCGTGTGGTACAACTGCACCTCTGACTGCTTGGCCGTCTTTGGATTCGGTGGCGCGACCGGCGCGGGCAGCGTGGCATCCTGCGCCCGCGCGACGTTCACCGTCACCGCGGCCAGCAACAATGGACCGATCAGCCTGGCGATCCGCACGATTCGTAGCTGTCGAAAAGTAATCTTCATTTCCTCACCGCTCGTTGCTCGTCGCTCGTCGCTCGCTTCTCCTACCGCCACGCCGTTTTCGTCCGCTCCAACTTCGGCTGCGCGTCGGTCGGCCGGGCCGCGGCAAACACTGCCACCTGGCGGGACCCAGTCACGCGGGCATCGTACCGATCCTTCTTGTCAATCGTTTCCACTTGCACCAGTTCACCGAGCGCCCCATCCTGCACGGCGCGAGCCGTCGTGCGGACGCGAATGCCGCCGCCTTGCGTCACGACCGTGATCTCCTCGCCGCGTTGCACCAGCAGCGGCGCCCGCACCTGGTCCGCATACACCGTCTCGCCCACCTTGATCGCCTGTTGGGCTTCCATGCCGATGAGTTTCTCTACCGAGTCGGCCGGCACACGCCGACCCGACACGCCCGGCACGTAGTCGATGGTTTGCACGTCGACGTGAGCGGCCGTGATCACCGCGCCCTTCTCGATCGGCCGGATCGCCACGACGACCGGCGTGGCCAGGGCCACGTCGGCGTAGACCGGTATCTGCATCGTGCCTTTGTCCGTAGCGAACGAAATTACGAATCGCTGCCGGCCGGTCCAGGGCTCCAGGCCGCCCATGCAGATGGGCGCCGACGTGGCCGACGGCAGCATTGCCAGAAACCGGTCGGCCACTGTGAGTGTCACCCGCCACGCGTCGGCACGGCCCGCCTTCGCGGTCAAGTAATCAACAACTAGACGATCCAGTTGTCCGCGCACTCGTTCGGCCTCCGCCTCGTCGAACGGCGCCTCTTCGCGCGGAGCCGCACTTGTTCGCTTCACTTGTCCGGCCAACAGTACGGCCTGGCGATCGATGGTCCCGCTAGAAGCACTGGGGGGCGCGCTTTCGCCGGCGGCAGGCGAAACAATGGCGATTTGATTCGCGCCGGCAAAATGCAATTGACTCAATTCTTCGCCATGCGCCGCCAACATATCCTGGACTTCCCGCTGCCGCACAAAGCGCTGCGTGCCAGGCGCCGGCGCCGGCATCAACAATAGGCCGGCCAACCGCTGTTGCTCCGCACCGTCGGCCGCAGCAATCTCCGCCACGTCGCCCAACCGCACCACCGGCGTGCCGCTCACAATCCGCTCGCGCAATTTCACGTCGGTCGCCGCAGCCTCGATGGAAACCGCCAACGCCAAAACAATGGCCGCACCACACAAGTTGTAAAAATCACGTTGCATCGGTTGCGCCTTCGCTCCTTGGCGTGAGATTTTTTCCCGGAACGACTAACCAAACCGCCGCAAATTGGCCACCAGCGACAGAATTTGATCGCCGGCCTGCACGATCTGCGAATTCAGCTCGAACGCCCGCTGCGTCGTGATGAGATCGATCAACTCGGTGACCGGTTCAACGTTCGACGCCTCCAAGTAGCCTTGCCGGATGTTGCCATAGCCCTGCGAACCAGGATTGCTCGGCGTGGGGTCGCCCGAGGCATCGGTCTGTTGGTACAAATTGTCGCCCAGCTTGATCAGTCCCTGCGGATTGATGAACTTCGCCAACTGAATCTGTCCCGCGATTTGCAAATTGGGATCGCTCGCCGTCGTGTACTGCACCAGGCCGTCGGTCGAGACGACGATGCCGGTTGCTTCCGGCGGAATGTCCATGCTGGGGTCCAACACGTAGCCGTTGATCGCCGAGCCGATCACGATCTGGCCGGTCGAATTCAGCCCGAAATTGCCGGCCCGCGTGTACAGGAACCCGCCGTCCGGATTCTGCAGCTGAAAGTAGCCGTCGCCTTCGATCGCCCAGTCAAGCTGGTTGTTCGTCGTCTCGAACGCGCCTTGCTCGACGTCGGTTTGTGTGCTGGACACGCGCGTGCCGAGTCCCACTTCAATGCCCGTCGACGTTTCGTTACCGTCCGAATCTTCGGCGCCCGGCAGCCTGTACTGACGATAGAACACATCCTCGAAGTTGCAACGATCCTTCTTGAAGGCCGTCGTATTGACGTTCGCCATGTTGTTGGCGATCACGTCCAGCTTCGTCTCCAGGGCATCCATGCCCGATGCAGCCGTGTAAAGCGATTGAAGAGCCATATCAGTTTTCCCTCACCTACTCACCTACTCACCTACTCACCTACTCACCTACTCACCTACTCACCTACTCACCTACTCACCCACTCACCTACTCACCCACTCACCCACTCA
>JBIOWO010000259.1:0-17737 GCA_044868555.1 Lacipirellulaceae bacterium
TCGAGACTGGGGGCTCGCTGACGCTCGACCCCAGGCACCCGGCGTTACACGATTCTTGCCGGCGCTTCTCGATTTGTGCCGGTCGGATACACTTCTGGCATGGAACCGATCCCGACGAAGGCGGCGCGATACGACTTCACGGCGGCACGCGATGAAAACGGCGTGCCGCATGTCGAGGCGCCTGCCTGGCGCGAGGCCTTGTACGCCTGGGGATATCTGCACGCGCTCGATCGGCCGACGCAGCTCTATTTCTCCCGCGCCGTGGCCAGCGGCCGAGCGGCCGAGCGGATCGCCAACAAGCCCGAGTTGCTGGAGGCCGATACGCTGTTGCGGCGGGCCGGCCTGTATCGCAATCTCGACCTGGAATTCAAACGCCTTCCGGAAGGCACGCGACAGCAACTCGACTGGTACTGCCAGGGGGTGAACGATGGCCTGTTGGCGGCCGGCCGCACGCTGCCGATGTGGGTCACCGGTTTTCAACCGCGGCCGTGGGAGCCGGTGTCGGTGATGCTGATCGGCAAGCTGCTGAGCTTTGCCGGGCTGACGGTCGGCGAGCAGGAAAACGAGCGGCTGCTGTTGGAACTGATTCACCTGGGCATCGACGAGGAGCGGCTCCGCGAGCTGTTCTATCCCTATCTGGACGGCATCGACTTCGCGCCGCTGCGCGAAATTCGCATCGCCAAGCGGCTTTCCGACGAAGCGCTCGAGCTGCTGGCCGACTTGCCGCGATTGGCCGGCAGCAACGCCTGGGCCGTGAGTCCCGCGCGGACCGCGACCGGGCATGCGCTGCTGGCCTCCGATCCGCATTTGGAAGTGAACCGGTTGCCGCCGATCTGGTACGAGGTAGCGCTCAATTGGGGCGACGATCAGTATGCGATGGGGGCGACGCTGCCCGGCTGCCCGATCATGGCGGTCGGCCGCACCAATCGGCTGGCCTGGGGCGTGACATACATGCACGCCGACACGAGCGACTTTTTCATCGAGGACTGCCGGCCGGGCGGCTCGACGGGCTGGCAATACCGCCGCAGCCAGCGGTGGTTCGATTTTCAACTGCGGCAGGAGGTCATCCGCCGCAAAGGGGCCGTGCCGCTGATTCTCGACGTGTATGAGAACGAGCAGGGCATTTTGAGCGTCACGCCGAGCCCCGCCGAGGGTCCCGGCAAGTACTTGTCGGTGGCCTGGATTGGCGAGCAGGCAGACGGCGGCCGGGCAATCGGCACCTGGCTCGATGTGCTCGCGGCGCCGAACGCGGCCGCGGCCATGGACACCGTCCGCACGTGCCCGCATCCATCGCTGGTGTGGGTGATTGCCGATGCGGACGGCCACGTCGGCCTGCAGGCCAGCGGCTGGTTGCCGCAGCGGGGCGGCGGCAACTCGGGCATCATGCCGCTCGCCGCGTGGGACGTGCAGAACCATTGGCAGGGTCGCGTGCGGCCCGATCTGTTGCCGCGCGAGTACGACCCACCGATCGGTTTCGTCGCCAGCGCCAACGAGGAGCTCTATCGCCGCGATGGACCACCGCTCCACGCGCACGGTCAGCCCGATTACCGCAAGCGGCGAATTGTCGAGCGGCTGACAGAGATGCCGCGGGCGACGGTCGACGACATGCAGTCGCTGCAGTACGACGTGCTCAGCGTGCAGGCCCGCGACCTGTTGCCCGTGCTGCTGGCGCTTGTGGACGACTGTCCGCTCAAGCAAAAGCTCTCGGCATGGGACTGCCGCTACACGGCCCGGAGCACCGAGGCGACGTTATTTCAACATTTCTACGTGCGCGTGCTGCTCGAGATCTTTGGCAACGAGGAAGGCATCGGCTGGCGGCGGATGCTGTACTTGTGCACGCGGATGGGCTATTCGACAATGGTCCTCACCGCGATCGACCGCACGCTGCGCAAGGTAACGTCATCCTGGTGGCGGGGCCGCAGCAAGAAGGTCCTCGTTCAGCGGGCAGCCGAGGCGGCCCAGCGCGAGCCGGTCGAACCCTGGTCCGAATTCAACTCGTTCCACTTCGTCAACCGGTTTTTCAAGTTCGGCCGGGCAGGGCGGCTGCTGGGATTCCGCTCGCGGCCGATCGGAATGCCCGGCTGCGCAGCGACGCCCTTCCAAGGCCATCTCATCACGACGGCCACGCGCGAATCGACGTTTGCCCCCAGCTACCACCTGGTCACCGACCTGGGCACGGACGAGGCCTGGTCAAATTTGCCGGGCGGACCGAGTGAAAGCCGCTTTTCGGAATGGTACAAAGTGGATATCCAGCGCTGGCTCAGCGGCGAATACAAGCGGCTGACGCCCGGCGGCGAGGATTGATAGATTGAACCATTCCATGCCCATGCCTACCGAAAATCTGGCGGCCGCCCGCACCCGCATCGCCGCGGCCTACGATCCGGCTGTCTTTGAGGCGGCCGGCCAGCAATTGATCGCCACGCTTGCCGAACACTTTCGCCACGTCGAAAGTCGAGACGCGAAGGTGCTCAATTGGGCCGAACCCGACAAGCTCATCGCGGAAGCGCGTTCGAGGCTGGATGGCGTCGAGCGTGGTCGGCACGATGGAATCGCTGAATCCGTCTCCCAATTGGCCCGAGAATCATTGGCTCGCGGACATAATCTGCACCATCCGCATTATGTCGGGCATCAGGTGCCGGCATCTCTGCCCTTGGCTGGGTTGTTCGATATGGTCGTGAGCGCGACGAACCAGGCGATGGCGATTTACGAGATGGGCCCGTGGGCTACGGCGGTCGAGCGTGCGATGATCGAAGTCGTCGGCGAGCGGCTCGGGTTCCGGTCGGGCCAATTCGGCGGACTGGTCACGCTGGGCGGATCGCTTGCGAATCTCACCGGCCTGTTGACGGCCCGTAATGTGACCCTTGGCGACGCCTGGAGCGCGGGGCTGGCGGGCCGCCGGCCGGCGCCGGTGCTGGTGGCGCAGGCCGACGCCCACTATTCGGTGATGCGTTCGGCCGGCATCCTGGGCCTCGGCACGAATCAGATCATCCCGGCGGCGCTCGATAGCGAGCGGCGGATGGACGCGAATCGCTTGGACGAGTCGCTGGCCGATTTGCGGCGGCGGGGCGTGCCGATCGTCGCCGTGTCGGCCGCCGCGTGTGCCACGCCGACCGGGGCGTTCGATCCTCTGGTGGAAATTTCCCAAGTGTGCCGCCGGCACGACGTGTGGCTCCACGTCGACGCGGCCCACGGCGGCGCGCTCGCGTTCAGCAAGCCGCATCGACATCGGCTGGCTGGGCTCGAACTGGCCGACAGCGTTGTCTGCGACGCGCACAAGATGATGTTCGTGCCGGCCCTGTGCGCGATGTTGTTCTACCGCAATCGCGAACACCGGCTGGCCGCATTTCACCAGGATGCGCCCTACTTGTTCGATCCGGCCGCGCCCTACCTGGCCGAGTACGACAGCGGCGTCGTGAATCTGGAATGCACGAAGCGGGCGGCCGCCTTCGGCGTGTGGGGAATCTGGTCGCTTTTCGGGCCGCAACTTTTTGCCGACATGGTCGACGTAACGATCGACCTGGCGCGCGAGCTGCACGCGATGATCGACGCGGCCGAAGATTTCGAAGCGCTGCACGAACCGGAGTGCAATATCGTGGCGTTTCGATATCTGCCCCGCGAATTGAGCGGTGCTCGGCCCGAGCAGGTGGACCAGCTTCAGTGGCGGGTGCGGCGAGCCGCGATCGAGTCGGGCGAGTACTACCTGGTGCAAAGCCGCATCGATGGCCGCCCGGTGCTGCGCACGACACTGATGAATCCACTGACGACCGTGGATGACCTCCGCGGACTTCTTGAGTGCCTGCGGCGGTATGGACGGAAACTGGTCGCTGAAGTGACCAAGCCGTAGGGCCGATATCGATCGCTTGAACTAGCGATTGCCGCTTTTGTAGACGCGGGTCTGCGCGTTCTTCGTGACGTTCCTTTGGACCTTTTTTTGCTCCATCAGCTTGCGAAGCTTGGGAAATTTCGTCGCCGGTTTGCGCGCGGTCGGTTTTTTGGAGTTTGCCATTTTGTGATTCCCCGTTAATTTCGTCGATTGTACGATGACTGGTGTAGGAACTGTGCCCGATTTCTAGTCCGCATTATACACGAATGCGTTCGAGTTTTATACCTGGACTCCTGATTCTGTCTTCGTGTGCCGCCAGCGGTTGCTGGCGCGAAGTGGAATACACTGCGCCTGAGCCTACCGACAACACCGAGCAGCAAGCACCTTCGTTGGTCGATCAGGTCGCATCGAAGGCCGATCCGTCACCGCCGGTAACGCCCACCGATTCGAAGGCGGCGGACGAATCCAAGACGGCGGCCAGCGAATTTGGCGACGATCTGGCGGCGAAACTGTCGACGGACGCGCCAACCTCCCAGGCCGGCGAACCGACCGCCACGACGCCGATTGCCGGACCATCCACGCCGTCTGCGCCCAACGTTGGCGATCGCTATGCCGTCACCACGCCGGTCGAGACTCCATCCAACGCCGCCGAATCAGGGGCGGCGCCGCCGGATGCCAATTCCTTCGAGTCGCTACTTTCCGAGCCGGTCGATCCGAATGCTCCTCCCGACAGTCCCGTGAACGACTCCATGTTGCCCGAACAGCGGGAGGCGATCGCCGAGATGAGCGACGTGCCGATTCCCAATCTGAACGATGATGAGATTCAGACTCCGCCAGCCGTGGAGGCTTGGAATTCGCGCCGGGCGGCGTGGCTGCTGGGCAGCAAACTGAGCCTGGCGGCGCTCGCGAACGAGCATGGCGCCCCGGCGGCCGAAGTGCAAAAGTTGTTCGGGCAGTCGAGTGCGCTCGCGAAAAAGTTGGACATCGCGGTGAAGGAACTACCGGCCAGGCCGGCGGCCGGCGCCGCGCGGTCGGAAAAGGACTCGGCGATCGACTACTTGTTTGCCGAGGGGCAGGAAATCGGAAGCGAGCTCGCGCTTCGGCAGGGTGCCGACCGTGCCGCCCTGTTCGAAGTGGCGGTGAAGTCGAACATACTTTTGGTGATCTACAAACCGGATGCGCCGACGACGCAAGCGATTGCCGCCGCCATCGAGCGGGCCGGCGAGCGGGCCAAGCTGCCGGCGACCCTGTTGCAGCCGCTGCTGGACACGTTGGCGGCGAAAGCTACGCTGGTTGACGTGAGGAAGGCCGTCTACGAGCTGCACGGCGCGACGGACAAGTACCTGGACGAAACGGCGCCGCGGTAAATGGGAATGGACTCGACCGCCGAGACAAGTACGCCGTGGTTTCGCTCAACGCTGGCCGTTGCGCTGGTCGGCAGTCTGTTGTTCTGGGCGGCGCTGCCGCCGTTGGCGCTCGGCTGGCTGGGTTGGATCGCGCCGGTGCCGTGGCTATATTTGGTGCGTGCCGAGCGACTGGCCGGTCGGCGGCCCTATGGCGCGATTTGGCTGGCCGGGTTTGTATTCTGGCTGCCAACGATTCAATGGCTGCGGCTGCCGCATCCGGCCGTGTATCTGGGGTGGCTTGCGCTGTCGGCTTATCTGGCGTTCTACTTGCCCGTGTTTGTCGGACTGTCGCGCGTGGCCGTGCATCGAATCGGGGCGCCGCTGTGGTTGGCGGCCCCGATCGTGTGGACCGGCCTCGAGCTGGCCCGCGCCCATCTGCTCACCGGCTTCTTGCTTGGGTCTCTGGCGCACACACAAGTGAACTGGCCCGTGGTGATTCAGATTAGCGACCTCGTCGGCGAGTACGGAGTCGACTTCGTTATGATGGCCGTGGCCGCGTGCGTCACGTGCATCGTGTTTCGGCCGCGGCAGCCGTGGGCGATGGTTCCCGCGGGGCTGCTGTTGGTGGCCACAATCGCCTACGGCCACCGCCGGCTTGAGGAGTTGAATCAGCCAATTGCCGTAGACGACACTGCGCCGTCGACGATCCACATCGCGCTCATCCAGGGCAACAGCCTGGCCGACTGGAAGCAGGATCCGAATCGCAAGCGGCAGATCATGGACGAATACGTCGCACTGTCCGAGCGAGCAGTGGCGATGGCCAAGCAGCGCGACGGCCGACCGAGCGACCTGATCGTGTGGCCGGAGACGATGTTTCTCACCGGCCTGCGAACGTTCGACGCCGGCTACCGGTTGCCGGCGGATGTTGGGCGGACGAAGGAAGAGATCGCATCCTACGGTCCAAACGACCTGGCCAGCCTGGTGCGTCGGCTCGGCACACCGGTACTGGTCGGAATCGATCGGGGTCACTTCCGTGTTGCAAACGATTCGAACGCCGATCCACCTCCGCAGCTTTACAACTCGGCCGTCCTGGTCGGGCGCGACGGCAAAATCGTGGGCACCTACGACAAAGTCCATCGCGTAATGTTCGGCGAGTACATCCCGTTTGCCGATTGGTTTCCGTTTCTGTATCGCTGGACGCCGCTCACCGGCGGCATTAATGCGGGCGCGGCGCCGGCAATCCTGGAACTGGACGACACGTTCTATGCACCAAACATTTGCTACGAGACGGTCATTCCGCACGTCATCCGCCGGCAGGCGGCGACGCTCGTCGGCGGCAGCGTGCCGGCCGACGTCTTAATTAACTTGACGAACGACGCCTGGTATTGGGGCTCCAGCGGGCTGGACATGCACCTGGCGTGCGGCGTGTTTCGAGCCGTGGAAACGCGGATGCCGCTGGTGATCGCGGCCAACGGCGGCATCTCGGCATGGATCGGCCGCGACGGCCGCATCCGCGCCCAAAGCCCGCGGCAGCAGCCCGACGTGATTTTGGCCGAAGTGGAACGCGGCTACGTCGGCAGTTGGTACGTTGATTTTGGAGACGTGTTCGCCGGCCTGTGTTTGACGTGCTGCGTGCTGTTGGCGATTATTGGTTGGTCGCCGTGGCGACGTCCAAATCCTCCGACCCCTGGCCTCTGACCTCCCACCTCCGACCTCTCCCCCACCATGCCCGTCGTCCTGCAACTGGTTGACGCCCACAAGCGCTATGGCGAACAGGCCCTGCTCGACGGGGCGAGCTGCGCGCTGGCCGACGATCAGAAAGTTGGGCTCATCGGCCGCAATGGGTCGGGCAAGTCGACGCTGTGCCGCATCCTGCTCGACGAAGAGGAATTGGATGGAGGCGAAGTGGTTCGCGGCCGGTCGCTGCGGCTGGGCTACGTGCGGCAGCACGATCCGTTCCTGCCGGGCGAATCGATCCGCGAGTTTCTGATCCGCGACAGCGGCCAGCCCGAATGGCGGTGTGGCGAGGTGGCCTGGGAATTCCAGTTTCCCGATGCCGTGCTCGATCGGCCGGTCCGCGAGCTATCGGGCGGCTGGCAGACGCGGGCCAAGCTGGCGGCCCTGCTGCTTCACGATCCGAACATGCTGATCCTCGACGAGCCGACCAATTTTCTCGACCTGCGGACACAGTTGCT
Source organism: Lacipirellulaceae bacterium (assembly GCA_044868555.1). Classification (GTDB taxonomy): domain Bacteria; phylum Planctomycetota; class Planctomycetia; order Pirellulales; family Lacipirellulaceae; genus JABDGM01. Next base: position 7,365 of record JBIOWO010000259.1, read on the forward strand.
GCTCGAACACTTCCTGCAGCACTTCGAGGGCGGCTGCCTGATCGTGTCGCACGACCGCGAGTTCTTGAAGCGAACCTGCGCCCACACACTGGAAATCGCTCGCGGTCAGCTTACGATGTATCCGGGCAACGTCGACGCCTATCTGGCCAATGTCGAAGAGCGCCAGGAGCACGACCGCCGCGTGAACGCCACCACGATGGCCAAGCGGCGGCAACTCGAGACGTTCATCAACAAGAACCGCGCCAAGGCGAGCATGGCCAGCCAGGCCCGCAGCAAGGCCAAGCAGCTCGAGCGGCTGCAGCTCATCCACATCGAAGGACCGGAAGCGCAGGTCAGCTTCAGTTTCCCGAAGATCGAACCGCGACAGGGCCCGGCCGCGCGGACCAAGCACTTGGCCATCGGCTATCCGGACCACACGGTGGCCCGCGACGTGCACGTCGAAATCGACCATGGCACACGCGTGGGCGTGGTGGGCGACAATGGTCAAGGCAAGACGACATTTTTGCGGACGGTCTGCGGCTCGCTGCCGCCAATCGCCGGCGAGATGACCTGGGGCTACGGCTGCCAGGTGGGCGTCTACGCGCAACACGTTTACTCGACGCTCCCGGAAAACAAGACGGTACTCGAATATCTCGAATACCAGGCCGCGCCCGGCACGATTACGCAGCAGATCAAAGACGTGGCCGGCAGCTTTTTGTTCAGCGGTGAGATGATCGATAAACGCATCAAGGTGCTGAGCGGCGGCGAGCGAGCCCGCCTGGTGCTCGCCGGCCTGCTGCTGGAAAAGCACAACGTTCTGGTGCTCGACGAGCCGGGCAACCACCTGGACGTCGAATCGGTCGAGGCGCTGGCCGAGGCACTGTGCCGCTACCAGGGCACCGTCGTCTTCACGAGCCACGACCGCCATTTCATGCACCGCGTGGCAACGCACGTGATCGAGGTGCGGGCCGGCCGAGTCGCCAGTTACCCGGGCGACTTCGACGAATACGTCTACCGCGTGCAATCCGAGATCGATTCCGGTTTGCGTGCGCCGCACCCCACCGGCCCGCACGGCACTGGCACGCCGCCGCCGGTCGACACGACGGCCGACCGAAAGGCCCGCGCCCGCTCCGACCGCGATTCCCAAAAGAAGCTCAAAGCGGTCGAGCGAAAGATCGGCCGACTGGACGAGGAGAAGCGCGCGGTCAGCGAACAACTGCTCGCCGTGACCGACGCTGCCGAGGCCCGGCGGCTGCACACGCAGTTGGCGGAATTATCGGGCCAGTTACAGCAGCTCGAAGAAGAATGGCTGGAATTGTCGTCGGAGATGGAATCGGCGTAATAGTCCCCACACAAAGGTCGGTCATATCATGCAGACAAGAAGTGTTTCGGTCGGAGTGATGTCGTTGGTGCTGCTGGCTGGGTCGATAACGAGCGCCGAGACGACCCTGGTCGTCGCCGCCGACGGCAGCGGCGGGTTCACCAAGGTGCAGGATGCGATCATGTCCGTGCCGGACGGTCGCGCCGACAACCCCGTCGTCATTCGCATCAAGCCGGGCACCTACAAGGAGTCGATTTACATCCAACGCGAAAAGCGATTCTTCCATCTCGTCGGCGAAGACCCGAAAACAACGATTTTGACGTACGACCGGCACGCCAACATGAAGGATACCGATGGCCGGCCGATCGGCACGTTTCGCACGCCGTCGGTGCTCGTGGACGCCGACGACTTCACGGCCGAGAATCTTACGTGTGAGAACTCTGCCGGTCCGGTGGGGCAGGCGTTGGCCATCCGCGTCGACGGCGACCGGGCCGTGTTTCGCAACTGCCGCTTTCTCGGCTGGCAGGATACGATCCTGCTCAATCGGGGCCGGCAATACTTCGACGATTGCTACATCGCCGGACACGTCGATTTCATCTTCGGCGGCGCCACGGCCTTCTTCAACAAGTGCGAGATTCATTGCCTGCGAAATGGCTACATCACCGCGGCCGCCACGCCCGACTTCCAGCCGTTCGGATTCGTGTTCTCCGATTGCAAGATCACTGCGGAGACGCCGGACGTAAAGACGTATCTCGGTCGGCCTTGGCGCGGGTTCGCCGCGGTGACGTTTTTGAACACGGAGATGTCCGACATCGTCATGCCGGAAGGCTGGCACAACTGGAACCAGCCGGATCGCGAAAAGACGTCGCGCTACGCAGAGTTCGGCAGCACGGGACCGGGTGCAACGCCCGACACCAGAGTGAAATGGGCTCGGCGGCTCAGCAGCGACGAGGCAGCCGCGATCACAGCCGACAAGGTGCTGGCCGGACACGACGACTGGAACCCGATCGCAGGCCGCTGAATCGGCATGTTCCAGCGAAGAACGTTGCAACGCCGACCAGCAGCAGCGGCGCCGGCTCCGGCAGCGCTCCGACGAAGGCGCCGGCGGCTGCCGACGTCGCCCCGAAGTTCGCCCGCCACAACGCGTAATCTCCGTCGCCGATCGTGCCGCTGCCGTCGCCGTCGGCGCCGCTGAAGGGCGTCACCGTCGTGCCAAATGTATTGCGCCATACGATGTAGTCGGCCGCGTCCACGCGCGTGTCTCCGTTGTAGTCGCCCACAAGGCGGGTAAAAATCGCGTCCAGCTCGGCGGTGGTCATGAAACCGTCGAGACTGAGCACGATGGCGTCGATCTGCGACAATCCCTCGCGCCGACCGAGCCGCAGCTCCAAGGGAACTCCCACGTTCGACGCCGTGATCTCGAACGACTGCGTGTCGTGAATCCAACTGAACGTGCCGTTGTCGGTCAACGTTTGCAAGTTGTCCGGATCGGTGCCAAGGCCATCGGGCGAGTAGATGCTGTTGGCCGACGAGTTCGGGCCACGCGTGCGGTAGTAGGCCGCGTACGTACCCGGTGTTTGGAAGATCATTTCGTAGACGGCGATTGCGTCGTGTGTCTGGCCGGGCACGTCGGTGCGGGTTCCGGACGGCGCGGAAATCACTTTGCCGCCCAGCGCGCCGGCCAGCGTCAGCGCCGTCCACGTGTTGCCGTTGCCGTCCGGATCGAGCACCGCGGTAAAGTTCTCGGCCTGAACGGCGCAGCCATTCGGCCCGCAACCCGTGCCGGCCGGCGACGGCAGACCGAACAGCCAGGCGGGCCCGACGTCGCCGACCACGAGCGGCCGACGGACGAGCGTCGCGGCCGATACCTCGTCGGCGCCGACGTCATAGATGCCGATCCGCGGCTGGCCGTCCATGTCGGTGGTCAACAGACTGCTGAAATCGCCGCTGCCGCCGTTGATCGCGGGGCTGGCCGGACCGGGCCGCCACAGCCCGTCGGCCCCTTGCTGTAATTGGGGATCGACCACCGTGATGCCGGCCGCGCCCGCCTTCGGCCCCAGGCTGCCGCCGAACGCAATGTTGCCTTGCCATGTCCAGCCGGTCCCTTCGGTGCCGGTGAAGATCGACGGGCCATTGGAGCGGAACAGGTTGTTGGCAACGGTTACGTTCTCGGCCAACAGCGGCCGGGCCGAATCCCCGGCGTCGAATCGCAGCATTGTCGCCAGCGTGTTGACAAACGTGTTGTGGGCGATGACGGCGTCCTTGACGTGCTGGTAGCCGGTCGGCTGGACGTCGAGTTCGCCGCGGTTGATGGCAATCGCCCCGCCGCCGTTATCGTCGATGTTGGCGAAGTAGTTGTTGATAATCTTGTGCCGCTCGCCGATCACGCGGATGCCGCCCGAGCTGGTATCGTTTTCACCGAGAAAAAAATTCCCCTCCACGGTGGCGTCGTTGCCGTGTCGCAGCGTGAGCGTCGCGGCCACGTCGCGGAACGTGTTGTAACGAATCGTATTGTGGCTCGATTTATTGGAAATCGCCTCGTTCTCGCCGTCGACGCGCTCGAACAGGTTGTTTTCCACCACTGAGTAGGAACTGCTTTGGGCAACGCCGCTCAATCCGATGCGGATCGTTTCCCAGCCGTTGCCGCTGCCCGGCAGGCGATCGGCAAAGTAGTTGCTGTCGATGCGGTGATAGTTGGGCACATCCGTCGAGTGCGATGCCTCAATTGTTTGGCCAATATGGTTGTGGCCCTTGAAGTAGTTGTGGTCGACGCGATTGTTCTGCCCATTCATTCCAACTAAATCGGTCTCGGTGCCGCCGACCGGCGGCTGCCAGTCGATGATCGCCGAATTGGTGAAACGCGAATTCTGCGAGCTGCTGGTAAACGACACGACTTTGCCGTTGTTGCTGGTGAGCGCGCCGCCTTCGAAACGCAAGCCGTCGACCACCAGCCAGTCGCCGTTGATGCTCAGCTTCGACGAACCGTTGAGCAGCACCTGGCCCGCGGTCTGGGCCCGCAGCGTGATGGCATTGCTGGACGTGCCATTGCCGGCAAACGTGATGTTTTGGTCCGTCCAAGTGCCGTTGGTCATCACGAGCACATCGCCAGGCTGGGCGGTTTGCATTGCGGTCGAGATTTGCGCGGCGGACGAAACCAGAATGTCTGCGGCATGGGCCGAGCGGGCTGAGACCGCGACCAGCGCAATCGCGATGCCGCCAACCGTAAATTTCGCGCAAGTTCGAAGCATCCGAGGCTACTCTGTCCCGACCCGAAGATGCTGCCCGCCCGCCGGTTTCATGATAGCCGATTGCGACAACCCCGGACGTGCGTGCCGCAAAATCGTGGTGAGATGCCGACGAAACTTAAGCGCGTTGAGTTGCCGCAGCCGGTATTCGCCGTCGTGTCGCCGCGACCAGCACGACGCCGGCCAGCCAGGCCGGCGTGCCGGGCTCGGGAACCGCGGCTGGCATGAGCGTGCCAAGGGCGGAAGAAGTGGCCCCGTAATTCGCCCGCCACAGCGCGTAATCGGCGTTGCCGATCGTGCCGCTGCCGTCGCCGTCGGCGCCGCTGTAGGGCGTCACCGTGGTGCCAAACGTGTTGCGCCACACGATGTAGTCAGCCGCATTCACGGCGCCATCGCCATTGTAATCGCCGGTGAGCGTCGCCGGCCGCCATTCGTACGCGCCGACATCGAAGAGGGCACCGATCGGCCGCGGCAGGCCATCGAGGTCCACCAGCGGTGCCAATTGGTTCGTGCCTTTGTTGATCGCCATGGCCGCGGACAGGAGGTGATAGTTGGCCGACGCATCGCCGGTCGGATTGACGAACAGTTGTGCGGCCGTCGCCACGAGCGAATGCACGTCGTTTCCAGTCGCAGTCCGCCACTGCTCGAGACCCTGGCCGGAATCGCCGCCGTCGGTCGAGAATTGCGCGACGACGACGTTGTAGTCGCTGTTGAATCCGGGCAGGCTGCCTGAGTCGATGCTGATTGCCCCGCGGAACGCATGCTGGTTGAGCAGAATGTTGTTGAATGCCGTGTTGCCCGTGCTGCCGTCGCTGATATTCAGGGCCCAGCGGCCGTTATTGGGCTGGGAAATCGTATTGTTGACGACGACATTTCCCGACGCGCCCGCCGCGGCATCGATGCTGTACAACGAGATGCCGCTGGCGTGGTTGTTGTAGATCAGGTTGTTTTCGATCCGCGAGTTCTGAACGCCGTCCATGTTGACTCCGCTGCCGCCGCCGAGCGCCGGGTGCTCGCTATTGGGAATCGCGTTGTTGTAGATTTTGTTGCCGCTGACGACGGCGTCGCTGATGATGCCGTCGCCACCCTGGCTGAGGTCCCCGTTCATGTGAATCCCACTGCCATGGTTGTCGAAGATGACGTTGTTGCGAATCACGGGCCGATCGCCGCTGTTCGAGACGTAGATGCCGTGCTCGTCGATCGATCCGGACGTCAAGTTGGACTCAATCAGGAGGTCGTCGACGTGCCCGGTGAAGATGCCCCACACGCCATTGCTGGTCGCGTGCACGTTGCGCACCGTGACGAACTCGGCAAAGTCGTCGGGAAAGCCGACCGATCGCACGCCGGCCCGCGGCATTCCGGCGACATTGAAGCCGTCGATCACGATGTGCGACGCACCTTCCAGGTTGATGCCGTCCGGCGTGGTCGCGTTACGTTCGGTGATGTTGACGCCGGGCTCGGCGAAGAATTCGATCGGCGCCGCGGCGGTGCCGCTGGTGTCCAAGTAGAAGCCCGTGTAGTTGCCGGACTTGACGGTCACTCGGTCGCCCGGCCCAACGATGTTGGCCGCGTGTTGCAAGGTTTTCCAAGGTGCCAGCGACGTGCCGGCCGCCGTGTCGCTGCCGCCCGGCGCGACCACGTACTGGGCGGCCATGATCGACGACGATGTGATGGCCACGGCCGTCAACACGAGCGTGGCGAGCTGCTTCCGTCCCGACATTGCCAAATTCTCGTGCCTGTTCCGAATCGCGATACCGTTTCATAATTGTACGGCGTCGGTCATTCGTTTGTCGCCGACAATGTCTGCGCTAGACTGCTGCCAGCCCGACATTCTGACGGGTGTCGTGCGCGACTTGGTCGCGGGCAGCGCCTAGGATGACCGCATGAGCTGGAGTAGGGCAGCAATGCAACGATCCGCGCTGGCGGCAACTACGCATTGCTCGGCACGCCGCTCTGGCTGCGCCCAGAGCCGGCGGACGTCGAGACCGGCGACGTTGAACGACTCTCGTCCGCCTACCCGGCCGCGAAAGCACAAATTGCCGCGTTTGCTGGCTAACGTGTAATGCAGTAGTCCGGGGACTGTGGACGCAAGCCCTCGAAACTATTGCCAATTCTCGTCAAGTGCCACACGATCCGGCGTCAAGCTACTGGTGCTCGCTGGCGAGAATGCGACAATACACGCGCCGTTGTTGCTAACAGTTTCGCGACACCGGTTGGGGCGACAACGACTGGTTTGCAGCACAAGGAAGCATGGTGATGACGACGCGAATTGGCATAGTGACCGGTGGTGGCGATTGCCCTGGATTGAACGCGGTGATTCGCTCCGTCGCCAAGGCCGCCGAGCATCGTGGCTGGGAAACGATCGGCATCATCGGCGGGTACGACGGTCTGTTGCCGCCCGGCGATTTTCGCACGCTGGACTATCGTGCCCTCGACGGACTCTTGGTCCGTGGCGGCACAATTCTTGGCACAGCAAATCGCGGACAGTTCACGGCCAAAGTCGGCCACGGCGACAGTCGGCGATTGCCCACCGAACTTCTCGACAATGTCAAGAGGGGCATGGAGCAGCTCGGACTGTCGGCGCTCGTCACAATCGGCGGCGATGGCTCGCTCAGCATTGGTCAGCAGTTTCATGAACACGGAATACCGATTGTCGGCGTTCCCAAGACGATCGACAACGATCTCGAAGGCACGCTTTGGACTTTCGGTTTCGATTCGGCCGTCGCTTGCGCTACCGACGCAATTGATCGGCTGCACACAACAGCCGAGAGCCACAAGCGGGTCATGGTGCTGGAAGTCATGGGCCGTTACGCTGGGTGGATCGCAATGTATTCCGGAGTTGCCGGCGGTGCTGACGTAATTCTGATTCCAGAAATCCCGTTCAGCTATGAGAGGATTTGCGAAAAAATCGACGCTCGTGAGAAGCTTGGCAAGAACTTTACGATTGTCGTCGTGGCCGAAGGAGCGAGGGAACAGGGTGGCGAGTTTGTCACTTCAGCAAACGCGCCATCGAACCGGGAAGCCCGGCTTGGCGGGATCGGCGCGATCGTAGCGCAGGAAATCGAATCGCGTTCCGGCAAGGAATCGCGCGTGTGCGTGCTGGGCCACTTGCAGCGAGGCGGTAGCCCCACAAGTTTCGATCGCGCCCTATGTTCGATCTTCGGCGCTCAGGCCGTAGAGCTGATCGCAACCGGAGACTTTGGGAAAATGGTTGCCTTTCAAGGCTCTCAAGTCGGTTCAGTCAGCATCCGTGAAGCCGTCGGACAGTTGAAGACCGTTCGACCGGAAGGAAACTTCGCTCGCACCGCACGCGCCCTTGGGATTTGCTTAGGAGACCAGGTTTCAGAGAGTGGTGATGTCAAACTTCAATTGCAACAGTTTTGAGACTGTTTCGTAGATTGATCTTTGCGGCAGCTAGCAACTTGGCGCTGCAATTCTCGGTAAATCCCGACGATCGATCAAAAACCGCCTGAATTCAGCGGCGTTTCGTTTGTCGCAATTGAAGATTGACCTCACCGAGTTGAATCATGCCGTCCGCATTCCGTTCAATGGACAAAGCAGGCTATGTCGACTTACCCTACCGCATACTTGGATGAGAGCGGGCGGCCGCTGCTGCGAAACTCGATAGTCGGATTTTTCGACATTCTAGGGTTTTCGCAAACCTCCACTGCCAGCAATACGATCGAGGATTCTCAACGAATGCTGGACAAGGTTGTGGCGGCAATCGAAGATTCGCGAGACTTCGTTCGCAAGTCGTTGGCAATCGACAAGAATGCCAAAGAAGCTCCCTGGGCAATCAAGTTTTTCAGCGACAACCTTTCGATTGGCTATCCCTTTGACGACGATCCGGCCTCGAATGCTTCGGCCGCTTGGTTCGTCATTCGATGCGCTCAAAGATACCAACTCCAAATGACGGCGAATGGGTTCTTCCTGCGCGGATCGCTGACCCAAGGCCCTATTTGTTTGACTGACAATATCATCTTCGGATCAGCGCTGATCGAAAGCTACCAGCTTGAATCGAAGGCATCGATTGTGCCGCGCGTGGTCTTGGCAGAGCCGTTGTTGAACGCATTAATCGACTCGTTGCGCTCCGAATCGGGCGACGTCGCATCGGAAAGTAGCCGCGCGATATGCCGCGACGTAGACGGGTGGTGGTTCGTAAACTATCTGGACTCAGTTCAGTATGGGCGGGGCATCCAATGGGAGCTTATCGAGCGGCACAAGGCAAGCATTCTCGAGTCGCTTTCTCAAACCACGCGTCACGACGTTTTGCCAAAATTTGGCTGGGCGTGCCGATACCACAACGTTTTCTGCCATTGGCACCGCGACGACCCCGGTTACTCGAATCGATTTCGCATCGACCGAATGGATGAACATTCGACGATCCATCGCCTAAGCGACTTGCCGGAGTATGCTCCCTAGGCGGTGCAAACTCGTGCCGGACCATTCCGTCCGAATGTGAAGATGTGCATCAAAGCGCTGTACCGGCGCTGCAGCAAGGATCGGCAGGGATCGGCAAGCAATCGAACGATAGAGAACCGCTCGTCCAATGTCAGCACGGAACTAGCTATCTCGACTTAATTTACAACACCTGATGCCGGTAGTAGCTGATCCATGTCAACCGTTGCAAATCTCCCAGTTCATCTGAAAGTAGTCCGGGAGGGATTCGAACCCCCGACCAAGGGATTATGAGTCCCCTGCTCTAACCGCTGAGCTACCGGACCGTGGTTGGCTGCTTGCCGCTGCGGAAAACGGCGGGCAAGCAAAGCCGCCCTTCGATTCTAACCGAAGGCGATATCGGCGAGCGAGGTTCGTACTTGCGTTGAATCGAGTAGACGCCGTCAAAGATGGCCACAATTAATGTGACACGATTACCTTCGTATTTCTGCCGTTTTGATCAAAGGTGGCCAGAATTCAGCGGAGGATTGTGGCCATCTTTGGCGGGGAGGCACCAGTGCCATTGGCCGTGCGAGCCGCCGACGCGTGTTGCCTCACCACCGAGAGTGCGAAAGGCGCGGCGAAGTGTCCTGAGGTAGACTCCGTGGGCGGTGGCTTCTTCTTCGATTTCGGCGGACGGTCGTGGTCCGGCGGCGAGGGTCTGTTGGAGCCAGCGGGCGGCGTCGTCGCGTTCTTCGGTGGGCCGGCCGACGGCGCGGCGCGGTTTGCGAAGCGGTGGTATGTCGCGGGCTCTGAGGACGGCGTTGCTATCGGTATCGCCATCGGTATCGATATGGCAGCCCGGTGGAAAGTACTTGTGGAGCAGGAAATGTGCGTCAGTGTTCATGCGTATATTACCTCCGCGTGCCAGCATAGCGGATTGAACCGGGGATGCAACAAGATTATTTGGCCGCGCCGAGATAAGATTAAGGGGCGGAAGGAATGCACGCCATGAGAAAAGTGACGTTGGCGGATGCGAAAGCGCGGTTGAGCGCGGTCGTTGACGAGTGTTCGGCCGAAGGGCCGATCGTCATTACTCGCAACGGCAAACCAGTGGCCGTATTGTTGGCTCCGACGGACGAGGACGATCTGGCGCGATTGTTGCTGTCGCGCTCGCGCCGTTTCCAGGCGCTGTTGGGCAAGTCGCGGCGGAGCATCGTGGCGGGGAAGGGGTTGTCGCGAGATGAATTCTGGAGTGCGGTGCGGCGGCGACGCGGCGGGAGGAAGTGATGCGGCGCGCAAGGCGATGACCAAGGCGTCAGATCTTTTTTGGATCGATGTTATCAAAAAGGTTTCCTGACACCTTTTTCTGCCCACGACCCGCCGTCTAAAGAGGAAAAAGAGGAAAAGGGGACATCACTGATTATTGAATAATCAGTGATGTCCCCTTT
>JBIOWO010000260.1:0-7569 GCA_044868555.1 Lacipirellulaceae bacterium
ACCGGCGAGACAACTGCCGGAGCAGGGGAGGGCGCCGCGACATTCGCTTTCGCCGGCTTCGCAAACAGGAACACAAAGCCCAGACCGAGCACCAGCCCGCCGAATCCGCCGGCCGCGGTGATCATCTTCCGGCTCGCACCAACCGGCCGCACGCCCGCTTCCACGCCGTCGATGCGGCTAATCACGCTCGCGCTGCGGGCGCCGGCCTGCCGGGCCCGGGCGTCGGCCAAATTCTTGCGGGCGGCGTCCACCAGCTTTGTGTGATTCTCCACAGCCGCGATCAGATTGGCGTATTCCGCCCGACCGCCGGCCAATCGGCTCAACCGTTCGCGGCCTGCCTGCCACCGCGCGACGAGCGACTCCTCGCGGTCCGCATTCATCGCCAGGTCAATTTCGATGCCCTTGATCGCCAGCGAGATTTCGTCGTGCAGCTTCTGCCGCACCAGCGATTCCGTCTCGCGGGACGCAATTACGAACGGATGTTTTTCCGATTTGCTAGCCAGCAACGTGGCCGAATTCACCTGCGAGTCAACCAGTGCGTCTTTCAACCGGCTCACGGCTGGCTGCGAACGAAGCAGGCTGTTGGGCGTGGCCAGCAGTTGCTGCGGATCGTCCTGGGCCAGCTTCAACACCTTCAACAATTGCACGTTTTCCCGCCGGGTGGCGTCGTTCGCGCGTCGCTCCGACTCGATGCCCTGCAGCACCTGCGATACTTCGCTCTGCCCGCCGGTCGTTGCATTCAGGTTTCGCAATTCGGCCAGATCGGCCCCAACGGCCGCCTCGAACGCCGATAGTTGCTTCGTCTTCGCCGCCAGGTCGTCGTCGGCCATCGCCACGGTTCGCTCGAGCTCGGCGATCATGCTCTTCGCCCGTTGATCTCGGAGCTGTTGCATCCGCTGCTCCAACTGTCCGCACAGCGCGGTGGCCAGCGCACTGGCCCGATCGCGGTTCGTGTCGAGCACCGACAAGTAGAACACTTCGGTCTTGCCAAATTCGGCCCCGCCGGGCGGCCGCATGTCGATTCGCTCGCGAAGTTTCGCCACGTCGGCGAGTGTTGGAAACTGGCTCGACGGCCAGAATCCCGTCGGCCCGACTTCCTTCAGCGTGGCCTCGACCACGCTTTGGCTCTTGGCCAGCTCGAGAATCGTCTCTTGCAGCGTCTTCATCACCGACAGATCGGTGAACTTGCCGATTTGTTCGTTGGAAACGGTCGCCACTTCCGGCCGCACGATTAGCGCCTGGGTCGCCCGCCAATCGCGCGAAGCGACCAGCGAGTAAGCGGCAGCGACCACGGCACACACCACCGCCGGCACGGCCCACCAGCGGACGTGCGCGCGAAGCGTGCGGACGATTTCAACGGGATTCAAACCGGTGTCGAGCGTCGAGTCCATGCGTGTGTTCTCTTGCGGGTTGAAATTCTCAGATCGTGTTGCCCGAAAAGAGCAAACCCAATGCCCGGTCCGGTTATACGGCCGCTCGCGGCTGAGCGGTTACGACAAAATCACCCACGAAACACCCGAGTTCCTCGAGAAAAGCAGCAGTCCAAGTGCCACCGCACACCTCCCGCCGGCTGTCAAATCGCGTTGCCATTCCGCAACATGTGGCCCGCGCGCAACGCAACGGACAGCCCGCGCATGCCGCACAACTGCCACCGGCCTGCGCCGCGGCGCGTCCGTCGTTTGCATTGTCGCCCCGCTACGGCAGAGTTTGTTACGGCGCGCGCGGGGAAGCGATTTTCCCAATGCCGGGCACCTGGTTTGCACCTCTCTCCGCCACCAATGAACGACCACTGCATGACCGTCCAACTGATCACCGACTCCAACGAGCTGGCCGACCTGGAAACCGCCTGGAACGCGCTCGCCGGCGGCATGCCGCTGCGCTCCTGGGACTGGCTCGCCACCTGGTGGAACCACTACGGCGCCGCTTCCGACAAATCCGCCGACCGGCAGCTCTACGTGCTCGCCGTGTACGACGATGACAACGACGCGACCGACGGCGCGAAGCCGCTCATCGGCATCGCCCCTTGGTATCTCGATCGCTCCGCCATCAAGGGCAGCGTGATCCGCTGGCTCGGCAGCGGCGAAGTCTGCACGGATCACCTCTCGCTGATTTGCCGCCCCGATGACGCCACCCGCGTCGCCGCCGCCATCGCCGACACGCTCACCGGCAAGTGCGACGACTGGGACCTCGTCGAACTCGGCGCGGTCGATGCCGACGATGCACCGGTCGCCGCACTATTGGCCGCACTCGAAGTGCGAGAATGCCTCGTCTCCCGCCACGCCGCCGATCAGTGTTGGGCCCTCGACCTGCCGGCCAGTTGGGACGACTACCTGGCATCGGTCTCGAAATCGCACCGCAAGCAACTCCGCCAGCTCGAACGCCGCGTGCTCGAAACGAACCGGGCCTCATGGCTGCGCGTCGAAACCGAATCCGATCTTGCCGTTGCCTGGGACGTGCTCGTCGACCTCCACCAGCGCCGCCGGCGCAGTCTCGGCGAACCGGGCTGCTTCGCCTCGCGGCCGTTCCACGATTTCCACCGCGACGTCGTGGCCCGCTTGCTCGTCCGCGGCCAGCTTCGCATGTCCTGGCTGGAACTCGACGGCACACCCGCCGCCGCGGAATACCACCTGGCTGACGGCAACACGACCTACGCCTACCAAGGCGGCGTCGATCCCGATCGCCTCGGGGAGGAGCCGGGCCGGCTGTCAACGATCCTCTGCGTGCGCGCCGCGATCGACGAAGGCCAACGCCATTTCGATTTCCTTCGCGGCGATGAACCCTACAAGGCCCACTGGCGAGCTACGCCCCGCCCAACGTTCGATTGCCGCGTCGTGCCGAACCGCCGCCTGGCCCGCCTCCGCGGCCGCGTGCTGAACTTAGGCGGTGCCGTCACCGACTGGATGAAACAAACCTTACAGTCCGGAGAAGTGAGGACTTAGTCACCAATTTGGGGCTGGGGACTTGGGGCTGGGGATCAAATTCCTCAGCCGCCAATTCGTTGCCCCCAGCCCCCAGCCCCTAAAAACCATGACCCTACTCACCAACTGCCTCGTCGAAACCTATTACCTCGCCACGCTGCCCGCACGACGCCGTGCCGCGATCGATCGCGCCGCCCGCCAGGCGGAGCCGGTCCGTGTGATGTTCTACCACCGCGTTGCCGACGAGCATCCCAACGACTGGACCATTTCGACCCGTGGTTTTGCCGCCCAAATCCGCTGGCTCCGCAGTCGCTTCGACGTCGTTTCGCTCGCCGAAGCTCAGGCCCGCATCACGGCCGGCCGCAATCGCTTTCCCACCGCCTGCATCACCTTCGACGACGGCTACGCCGACAACATGCGCTTCGCCGTGCCGCTCCTGTTGCGGCGCAAAATCCCGTTCACTTATTTTGTCTCCACAAATCACGTCCTCCGCGGCCAACCCTTCCCGCACGACGCGGCCGCGGGCCTGCCGCTCGCGCCGAACACGCCCGATCACCTGCGCCAAATGGCCGATGCCGGCGTCGAGATCGGCGCCCACACGCGCAGCCATGCCGACTTGGGCGCAGCATCGATTACGCCGGCCCAACTCGACGACGAAATCGTCGGCAGCAAACACGATCTGGAAGACACGCTCCGTCGCGAAGTCCGCTGCTTCGCGTTCCCCTACGGCCTGCCCGAAAACCTCTCGACCAACGCCTTCCGCGTCGCGCGCGGTGCCGGCTACCGTGCCGTCTGTTCGGCCTTCGGCGGCTACAACTTCCCCGGCGACGATCCGTTTCACATCCGCCGCTTCCACGCCGACCCCGGCCTCGCGCGCTTTAAAAACTGGCTCACCGTCGACCCTCGCAAACTGAAGATCGCCCAGCAGTTCGACCCAGCCAACTATCGCGAGGCGACCACGGACAACGGACCACGGACCACGGACCACCTGCATGCCCTCTCCCGCTGAAAAATCCCCCGTCCCAGCCCGCCGACTGCGGCCCGACACGCTGGCCACCAGCGTCGCCATCTTGCTGGTGGTCGGCGTCGTGCAGCGCACAATCGGTTTCGGCCGCGGCGTGTTGTTCTGCCGTTGGCTCACTCCAGAAGAGCTCGGCCATTGGGAAATGGCCTACAGTTTCCTGCTGTTCGCCGCCCCGATTGTCGTGCTCGGCCTGCCCGGCTCGTTCGGCCGCTACCTCGAACGCTATCGCCAACGCGGCCAACTCCGCACGTTCCTGCGCCGCGCCTCGATCTGGACCGCCTCGCTGGTGGCTGTGGCCGTCGGAACGATGATTGTTGCCGCACCCAAGTTCTCCGATCTGATCTTCGGCCGCGCCGACCAGCAAACGCTCACGCTGCTGCTCGCGATCAGCTTGGTCGCTGTCATCCTGCACCATTTCCTCGAAGCGCTGTTCGCCGCCCTCCGCAAATTCCGCATCGTTTCGACGATGCATTTCTGTCAGAGCATCACGTTCGCCGTGATTTCGCTCGGCCTGCTGTTGTGGTGGCGGGCGGCCAGCGAAAGCATCATCATCGCTTATGGCATCGCCTGCCTCATTTCAGCCGTCGCCGCGCTGCTCTGGACACATCGCGACCTGGCCGAGTTGGCCGCGCCCGACGACGCACTCTCGCACCGCGAGTTCTGGCCGCCGCTGATGCGTTTCGCCGCCTGGGTTTGGGTGATCAACCTGCTCTGCCACCTGTTCGGCATCGTCGACCGCTATATGCTGGTCCACTACAGCGGCCTCGATAACTCCAGCGCACTGGCCCTTGTCGGTCAATACCACTCCAGCCGCATCATTCCACTACTCTTCATCTCGGTCGCCGACCTGATGGCCGGCGTCGTGATGCCGTACCTGAGCCATGATTGGGAAGCCGGCAACCGCCAGCGCGTAGGCGATCGACTGAACCTGGTGCTGAAATTCACGTCGCTGGGAATGTTGGCCACGGGCGTGGTGGTGCTTTGGTTCGCCCCGCTGTTGTTCCATGTGGCCTTCGAAGGCCGCTACGACGACGGCCTGGCCGTCATGCCGTGGACGCTTACCTATTGCGTGTGGTACGCGCTGCTGATCATTGGCCAGAACTACATCTGGTGCGCTGAACATACGCGGCTCGGCGCCATTCCTTTGGCGGTCGGTCTCGTCGTCAACACGGGCCTCAACTTGTTCTTGATTCCCGCCTGGGGATTGCTCGGCGCCGTCGCTGCCACAGCTCTCTCCACGGCGCTGGCCGTCGCCGTGCTGTACTGGATCAACCATCGCGCCGGCATGCGCCTCGACCCGGGCATGCTCTGGCTCACTTTCGCCCCGGCCGCCATGTGCGGCGGCGCACTCAGCGGCACGATCGTACTCCTGGCGCTGATCGCCATCCTGCCGTTCTCCAAGACACTGGTCTCGGTGCACGAACGTGAGCAACTCGCCGAGTTCGCCCGCACCTATTTGGCAAGATTATCCGCATACTGGCGGCAAATCGGGTGGCACGCCCCTGAGCCCCAGGCGAAGGGCGTGGCAGTTCAGGACTAAACCACGCCCATCGCCAGAAGCTCTGGGCGTGCCACCCAATCGCATTATTGGCGACGAGAAGTCCCATGCAAACGCTCGAACTACCCACAATCGTACGCGACGAACAGCGCGATCTCCGCGCCAATCGCCTCGTCGCTACGCGCCCGCTCCGCACGCTCTTCATCCACACCAGCATGCCGGTCGGCGGCGCGGAAACGATCACCGTCAATCTCATCCGCGGGCTCGACCGCAATCGCTTCGCCCCCGAGCTCTGCTGCTTGAAACAGCCTGGCCCGCTCGGCGAAATGCTGGCCGCCGAAATTCCCGTCCAACATTCGCTGCTCGACAGCAAATACGACCTGCGCATCTGGCCGCGGCTGACCAAACTGCTGCGCGACCGCCGGATTGACGCCGTCATCACCGTCGGCGCCGGCGACAAAATGTTCTGGGGCCGGCTGGCCGCCCGCCGCGTTGGCGTGCCGGTCGTCCTGTCCGCGCTCCACAGCACGGGCTGGCCCGACGGCATCGGCCGGCTCAATCGCCTGCTCACGCCGCTCACCGATGGCTTCATCGCCGTCGCCCCATCGCACGGCCGGTTCCTCGTCGACGACGAACGATTGCCCGCCGGCAAGGTGTTCGTGATCCCCAACGGCGTCGACACCGACCGCTTCGCCCCCGTGCCCGATACGGCCGCCATCCGCCGCGACCTGGACATCGGCCCGGCCGATCCCATCGTCACCATCGTCGCCGCCCTGCGGCCCGAAAAGAATCACGAGCTGTTCCTCGAAATGGCCTCGCGCGTGATCCGCGAATTGCCGGCCGCCCGGTTCCTGATTATCGGCGATGGCCCGCGCCGCGAACCCCTAAAACAGCTTGCCCGCGACCTGGGCATCGACACGAACGTCCACTTCCTGGGCTCGCGCGATGATGTGCCGCGGCTCCTGTCCACGACCGACGTCTTCGCACTCACTTCGCACAACGAAGCCAACCCGGTCTCCATCCTCGAAGCCATGAGCGTCGGCCGCCCTGTTGTCGCCACCGACGTCGGCTCGATCCGCGAAGCGATCGACGAAGGCCATACCGGACATCTCGTCCCGCCCGGCGATGCCACGCAGATAACGGCCCGCATTCTCGACCTGCTGCGCGACCCGCTCCGCGCTCAAGCCATGGGCACCGCTGCCCGCGAAAGAGTCGTCAATCGCTGGTCGCTCGAATCCATGGTCCAAGGCTACGAGCGGCTGATCGAGAAGATCTATGCGAGAAAGGTGTTAATCGTTAGTCGTTAGTCGTTAGTCGTTAGTTGCTAGTAGTTAGTAATGGTTAGTCGATATTGCCAAGTTCGACATTCGCGATCCATCTACGCCTGCGCTACAATTGACAACGGACCACGGACGACTGACAACTAACGACTGACAACCGACAACTGACGACATCTCCCCCATGCTCCCCGAGCTGTTCCTAACTTCCCTGGCCCG
Source organism: Lacipirellulaceae bacterium (assembly GCA_044868555.1). Classification (GTDB taxonomy): domain Bacteria; phylum Planctomycetota; class Planctomycetia; order Pirellulales; family Lacipirellulaceae; genus JABDGM01. Next base: position 6,937 of record JBIOWO010000260.1, read on the forward strand.
TTTCATGAGCGGGGCGAGCGTTCGCTGGATCGACTGCCAGCCAGACACTTGTCAGCGCATCTACTTTGCCAACCACACCAGCCACCTCGACATGATCCTCATATGGTCGGCGCTGCCGTACGATGTTCGCCGGCTCACCCGCCCCGTCGCCGCCAAAGACTACTGGGACAAGGATCGTGTCCGCCGCTACATGGCCCGCATGTACAACGCGCTGCTGGTCGACCGCAAGGAGATCAAGGTCCATCAAAGCCCCGTCGACATGATGCTCCGCGAAATCGGCACCACCCACTCGCTGATCCTCTTTCCCGAGGGCGGCCGCAGCACGGGCGAGGCCGTCGGCGAGTTCAAGAGCGGGCTATACTATCTTGCCAAGAAGCGGCCCGACCTGGAGCTGGTGCCGGTGCATATCGACAACATGAACCGCGTCCTCCCGCGCGGCGAGTTCTTGCCCGTGCCGCTGCTTTCCTGTATCACCTTTGGACCGCCCATGTGGCTCGAAGCAGGCGAGACGAAGAATGATTTTCTGACCCGCGCCCGCGAAGCAGTTCAACGCCTCAAAGAAATCGACTGACCTCTCGCAATCAATCCCAACGAGCGAACCGGGCCGACGCCGGCCCCGATTTAGCCCTCAAC
>JBIOWO010000261.1:0-6143 GCA_044868555.1 Lacipirellulaceae bacterium
ACCGCACTTCCGTCACTTCGACCGGCAGCGGCTGGCTGGCACATTGAGAAATCAGTTCGGTGAGCCAACGCTGGTTCATTTTTAATGTCATCCGGATCGGCAGCCGCTTAAATGGTCCTGTCGGCAGTGTGGGCGCCGGCGCTGCCATGCTGGGATCGACAGCCTCGCCAGTCGCAGCCGCCATGGCGGCGCCTTCCGGCTTACCAGTTGCGTCGACGTAGCGACCAGCCGTTAGCATCCCTGCCTCTTGCTCCGGGGTCATGCCCGTTCCGCCCACACCGTCGCCATATCCGCCGCGTCCCTCGGAGCCATAAGGCAACATACCGCCATCCATCGCCGGTGCGGCCTCTCTACCATCCCCTTCACCGAGCGGAGCCCCTTCCGGCCCGAGCGCGAGCCCATCGGCCGACGGCCCTTGCATGATCTCGACGCGTCCTCTGGCCAGGCTGGCCATCGCGGCCGGCTGGCCGACTTCCAGCGAATAGATCGTCCTCACCGCCGCGTTCGACATGCGATCCGCGTGGGCCGCGTCGTTCGTGTTGGAAATAATGTCGAGCAGCGTGTGGTAGACCCACAGGTTTTCCTGGGTAACCCAAATCTTCATCGCCGACGGCGTCGTGGGGAAATCGAGTTCCAGTCGGACCCGCCCTTGATCGAGCCATTCACACAAATAATCGTCGTCCTGCCCGGCGATGGCACCCATTGGCAGGCCTCCCTCGTCGCCCATCCGGAACGGAGAACCACCTTCGCCGCGATACGAGCCGCGGCCACCGCCGCGCAGGAAACCCTCGCCTCCCCCCATGCCGCCAGTTTCACCTTCCGTCAGGACGCGGGCCCCAATTTTCTTGGGCAGCGATTCGAAATGTCGATCGATGTAGTCGCGGTAGTTGTCGCGCAAATCGCGCGGAATGTCGTCGCCGAATTTGCGCTTCGCCACGTAATCGCGGAATGCGGGGCTCAGCGCCTCCGGCCAGGTGAGCACGCCTTTGCTCTGCCGCTCGTACAGCGTCTTCCAGATGGCCTCGACGTTCTGGGCCTGCAATTCGATTTGCTTGAGCTGGTTCTCATTGATCACATCGTTCGCATGGAACGGCTTGCTGCGAAAATCTTGCTGGCTCTTGAACTCTGCCGTGATCGTGGACTGATTGGCGGCGAACTCCTTCTGCAGTTTGGCCGCTGCCATTTTCCAGCAGACGAGCCCAATAATTGCCACCAGCACCGACAGCACCCAAAAGTGGTACCGCTTGAGCCAGGCCATTGCTTTGCGAATTTGATCCATGGCGGCTTACCCCGATGTGCTGTCGCCCGCGCCCGTCGCTTCTTCTCCGGCGGCGGCCGTCTGGGGCGACTCCTTTTCTTTTTCTTTCTGGGCCATTTCCTGTCGCTTGCCGCGCGGCTGCGGCTGCCAACAAAACTGAATCCGGAAATCGTAGCGCCGCAGCTTCCACAGTTCCGGCGGCTTTTCTGCTCCCGCCAAGGCAGGGGCGCCCTCATCCATCATTCGTGGCGTCGACATCCGATTATTCATGATTTCGACTCCCCCCACCCCTTCGTCCGTCGCCTCGGGAAGGTACTTTGGCTCCCAAATCCTAAGCTCGGTGATCACCACCGGATGGTGAATCCCCAAGTCCTTGATGGGCAAATCGATCATCGCACCGTCCGGGCCGTCGGGTAGCGATACTTTTCCCGTCTCCAGTTCCTTAAAGAACGTCTCGACGATGAATCTGGCGCCTTCGTGACTCGGATCGGTGTTGTGAAAATGGTGACCGTCCAGTTGAATCACCCAGCCGGGCTGCGTGCGCCAAGCCTCGGCGCCTCCCGCCGCCGCATTGGGATCGGCGGTTGGATCCAGGGCGGGATCGACGGCCACTGCCTCCGCCGGAACTTCCGGCTCGACGGGCGCCACCGCTTCCGGAGCAGGCGCGCCTTCGGTTGGCGCATCCGCGGCCGGCGTCTCGGCCGTCGGAGCGGGCTGACCGTCCGCAGCTTGACCCTCGGCCGCGGCCACAACGCCGGCCTTTTCAGGTTCGTCTGAAGGAACGTAGTACTTCTCGACGCCGTTGTACCATCGCGAGACGTCGGGCAGATATTCGCATTCCATCGCCGTGATGTGCAGCTCGGGCCGTTGTTGCACGTCCTCGGCCGACTCTTTGCGATCCTCAATCGGCCGCGGATCCTTCGGCAGCGCCGTGTCGATCGCCTTCAGCAATTCCAACCACAACAGCCGGCCGTCCACGTTGCTCTGCAAATTGGTGCCGACTTGTACGAGATTATCGAAATTGGCGGTGTTCGTGGAATGAGTTGTCAGAAATGATTGAGCCTGGGAGAGCGCGGTCTTCGACGATTGCAAAGCCCGATCCATATCCGGATTGTCGGGGCCCAAGGCGGCCGTTCTCCACGCCGAATAATGACTGAAGTAATTGATCGTCATGCCCAGGAGTAACAGCGCCACCGCCGCCACCGCCCACGGTTTCTTGGCGCGGACCAATCGCGTGGTGACGATTTCCTCGGGCAGCAGATTGGTCCGTATCTGGGCCAGGTCGAGCGACTGAACACATAGGCCGTACGCGACGCCAAACGAGAGCTGGTTGTCTTTGAACTGCGGTACGGCCGTGGCAGTGCCACCCACCAGCGCGTTGAAGCTGTCGCCCAGCTTCACTTCCTGGTCGAGGTTCTGCGACAGATACCGCTGCAGGCCGGGCAGCTTCATCGGGTTGCCCAGCGCGATCATCTCGCCCAGCTTGGCATTGCGGTTGTTGCTGGTGAAGAACCCGATCGAACGCTGGATTTCTGCAACCAGATCGCTGAACACGGGCCGCATCGCCTGGAACACGGCCTTCGGATTCTCGGCCTTCATGGCGTTACGCTTGAGGTGTTCCGCCTTGGCGAACGTCAGCTTCAGCTCCTTCGTCAGCGCCTTGGTGAAGTGATTGCCGCCGATGGGGATGCTCCGCTGCCACACACGGTAGCCGTTCGTAATCACCAGGTCCGTCGTATCGGTGCCCAGCGAGATGATCACCGTCGACTGGGGCGGATGGGCCGGATCGTACGGCCCTTCGACCTTGAGCCGGTCGAAGCAAATGTAGTTGTAAATCGCCAGCGGCGCGAGTTGGATAATATCGACGTCGATGCCCGATTCCTCCAACGGGCTGAGGGCGCGGGCCACCTGGTCGCGCTTCATCGCGAACAGGCCGACCTCTGTCTCCAAGGCATAACCCTCGTCCTCGCTGCCGACGAGCGGCTGGTAGTCCCAGACCACGTCTTCCAGTGCGAACGGGATCTGCTGGCGGGCTTCGTATTTGACGATGTCCGGAATCTTTTTGCGCTCGACCGGCGGCAACTTGATAAACCGCGCCAAGCCGCTTTGACCGGAAACAGAAATTGCCACCTCATCGCCGGTCACGTCGTTGCGCGATACGAACTGCCCGAGTGCCTCGCGCACGAGCTCGTCGCGATTGGCTTCGGGCTGAGAGAGAATCTTGGGGTACTCGATATAGTCGAAGGCCTCGACGACGATCCGCCCATCGTCCTTCTCGTGTGGCCGACAGCGCAGCGCTTTCAGCGCGCACTGGCCAATATCGATGCCCCAAACGGCGTTACTCTTCGCCATAGCCAAGAACCTCTATTCCGCTCCGACCGCCGGTCGATGGCGCCGCGGCCAGTCGGGTCGCGCATACCGCGCACGGCAGCCCGGACCGGTGTAACATTCCGGGAGTGCGTCCGCCGGTATTTGCAAGTGCCTCTCTAATGCAACTGTACGCGCATCGTCACACGGAAGCCAGCACGCCCTCATGGTTGCCGTTTCACATTCGAAATCTCAACCGAACAATAAATGACACAAGAACTTGCGTCAGACTTCCCAGCCACTTCGACCGGGATGACTGATCCCGTGACGATGGACGATAGTTTTTATTTTAGTCGTTGCGGGAGGATTGGATAGCACGGGCGGGCACAATTGGGCAGTTTGGAACCCGGGCGTCGTGCGATAGGATGTGGGCCACAGACGCCGGGAACTCGGCCCGATTGGCTGCTTTCGACTTAAACATTTGGCAAATATAATGTTACGTCTATGACCATCCGCCGAGCATCGCTAATTCTGCCCTGCCGCCTACTGGACGACTTCCCCACCCATCTCTCGGGGAAGCCGGCAGCCGAGCTTCTTGCCGCGTGGACCGCGCTGTGGCACCCGGCCCTGATCGGTGCGACCGGCCGACTTCCCGGTTGGCATCCGGCCGACGAACCGCCCGATCCAACGACACTGGAAGCGGAGCTTGTCGTCGTGCCTTCGGTCAGCCGACCCCTGTTGCCCAGCGATTGGTGCGATCGCCTGCGGGCGACAGGCCCGCGCAATCCGCCGCCGATCGAGGCCGCCGCGTCGCGGGATGAAACGATCGGCGCGGCCCTCACCGCCGCCTCCATCGATGCGAATTGCGTAACGGAAGCGATTGCCCGCGATTTCCTCGCGTTGGGATTCGCGCATCTGCAGGTCGAGCTGCTGACGCGCGCAATGCACTACGCAACCGTGCTCGATACGGAACAATTCTCCGGCGCGGTGATCGAGGCGGCCGGCGCCGCGGTTGCGCGCGACGATGCAAAAGCACACGACGAGCTGGCCCGCGCGTTCGACCTGTTGATGGACGCCCGCAATCATGTGTACTCCGTCGATTTCTACGTCGTCGACGTAACGTTGTTGGCCGATTCAACGCTCGGCGAACCGCTGCGGGCAAAACTTGCTGCCGGGTTGCCCACGAGTTTGTTGGCGACAGGCGAGCTCATCCAGCGCATGGCCGACGAACATCCGGAGTCGCTGGCCGAGCTGCGGCGCGCGCTTGACGCCGGCACGGCGTGCGTGTTCGGCGGACTGATGCGCGGCGGACCGACCGCCGGCCAATCGCCCGAGACGATGCTGGCCGAATTGCTGGCCGGCCGCGACATGGTGCGGCGTCACCTGGGTCGCGAGCTGGAAGTGTTCGGCCAGTTCGACTCGGCGTTTTCGCCGCTGCTGCCGGAAATCCTGGCCGGCTGCGGATTCCACGCCGCGCTGCACGCCGCCTTCGACGGCGGCCCATTCCCACGGGCATCGCAGCGCAAAACACGATGGGGTTCGCGTGACGGAACTCAAATCGACGCCCTTTCCGCCACGCCGCTCGACGTGGCACTGCCTGAAACGTGGTTGAAATTGGCGGAACGAATGGGCGATTCGATTGCCCACGATCACGTGGCCACCGTATTGCTCGCCGGCTGGCCCGGACACTCCAGCGAGTTCCACGACGACTTGCGCCGCGCCACAGCATTTGGGCCCGTGCTCGGCCGGCCGGTGACATTGGAGGAGTATTTCCGCGTCACCCGCGAGATCGAGGACTGGTCGGCCTTCGATCCGAGCGAGTATTCGAGCTCCCCTGGAACGGATGCCGGCGCGAACACGATCTCGTCGCGGGTCGACAAATATCGCCGCGACGTCGTAGCTAACACGAAACAATTAGTGGACGGGCTGACGTCGATTGCGCTTCCGATCGAACCGACCGGCTCCGACGCTGCGGCGAGCGAGCCAGTCGTCATCAATCCGTGGAGCTTTCCCTGCGAGAAGTTCATCGGTTTCGATCCGCTCGGCGTCCCCGATTCTGGCGCATTGCAAGGAACTCTAGCGAAGGGTGGCTGGGGCAACGCCCCAGTTCTCGGCAATGATCTGGGGCGTTGCCCCAGCCACCCTGAGTTGTGGATACCGGCCGTGCCCGGCTGCGGTTACGTGCTGCTGGACGGCAAACCAGCGCCGGCCCCACCGTTGCCGCTGGCCGAAGGGCGGACGCTTCGCAACGAGCACTTGGAAGTGGTGATCCACGAAACGGCCGGCGGCATCCAATCGATGAAAACGCACCACGACCGCAGGACGCGGCTCTCGCAGCGGTTGGTCGTTCACGATGAGCGCACGGCGCGGCACTTTGCGGATGCTGATCGAGATCTCGACGGTCCACCGCGGCTCGAAACGCAAATGCTGGCCGACCGAATCGAGATCACGCGCTCCGACGACCTGGCCGGCGAGATCACTTCGCATGGTCGGCTGCTCGATGCGGGCGGTGAACTGCTCGCGCAATTCACGCAAGCTGTTCGGCTGGTACGCGGGCTGCCGGCCGCCATCGTCGACG
>JBIOWO010000262.1:0-8291 GCA_044868555.1 Lacipirellulaceae bacterium
TAAAGCGCCGCCCCCAGTACATAGAGGCAAAAATGCGCGTGCTTTTGGAAATTGTTTTTGAGAAGTTCTTCAGCATTCTTCAGCGGCCCGCTCATGTCGTCGAGCGCGTCGGGGACGAGGCACAGCGGCCAGATCGATCGGGACGCGGTGACTACGTCGCTGCCGTGAAGCGGCAGGACGGCCAGCGCTTCACAGGTCGCGCGGTAGCCCGCTTTGTCGTGTCGCCGCAGCTGCAATAGCGCTTTGACATAGAGTGCGTGGGCCAGAGAGCCTGTGACCTGAGACCTGGAGTTCATCCGTTCGTAAATCGAGACCGCTTCTTGGACGCACGATTCCGCCTCGGAAAACTTTCCCTGCTCGGGCAGCACGTTGGCGAGATCAAGGAGACTATCGGCAACGAGTTCATGGTTTGACCCAAACGCCCGTCGCCGCAGCTGAAGGGCCTGCCTGAGTTGCTGCACTGCGAGATCGTCCAGGCCCAGGTGCCAATAGGACCTGCCAACTACGGAACGAATGGCCGCCTCAATGTCGGGTGCATCGGTCAATTCTTCATCCAACCGGGTCACGGAATCGTCCAGTAGTTCACGGACGGTGTAAGTCGAACTCGTGAGCTGGTTGGGAAAGGAGTAACCGAGCATGCTCTGCATCCAGTTGGAAGTGGCGTTGGCGCGAGCGCTTTCGGTGTCCGCTCGGCTGCGGGCCTCCATTTCGCTCTTCAGCCGGGTCGCGGCAAGCTCGCGCTGTGCTGCTTCGCGGTTGTAGGCGCCGGCAATGAGGACGGCGCTGGCGGCGGAAATGATTGCGGTCGCGAACAGGAACAGGAATGCAGCCCAGATGGCGGCCGGATGACGGCGGGACCATTTCACCAATTGCTCGCGCCAGGTGGGCGGCTTGGCCTTGATCGGTTTGTCGTCCAAGAAGTGCCGCAGATCGTTGGCCAGGTCGTGCGCTGTGGTATATCGGTGCTCGGGGGCCTTGCGAATCGCCTTGAGGACGATGGTTTCCAACTCCTGCGGGATGCGGGAGTTGAGCTGGCGGGGTTTGCGTGGCTCCTCAAACGCGATTTGGCGCAAGAGCTCCTGGCGGTCGTCGCCGGGGAAGGCGGGGTGGAGGGTCGCCAGCTCGTAGAGGGTGACGCCGAGGGAGTAGATGTCGCTGCGGTGGTCGACGACGATGCGCTTGGCCAGCGCCTGTTCGGGGCTCATGTAGCGGAGCGTGCCCAACAGGTCGCCGGTCATCGTCATGCCGGTGTCTTGCTCGATGCGGGCCAGGCCGAAGTCGGTGATCCAGAGTTTGCCCGCGTCGTCCACGAGCAGGTTGGCGGGCTTCACGTCACGGTGGAGGATGCCGCTTGAATGGGCGTGGTCGAGGGCCTCGGCGGCCTGGATGCCGAGTTGGGCGACGCTGCGGAAGTAGTCGCGGGAGGCGAAGGCAGGGAGCGAGGAGGTAGGGGCAGGGAGGGTGGGCGCGTGGGCGATGGGGGCGGTGTCGAGTGCGAAGTTGGGAGTGTGGGGTGCCGCGGCCTCAGAGAGGGGGACAGTCCCATTTTGCTTCGAGACCATCGCGGCGATGGTGCCCTCCGCAGAATTGGGACAGTCCCCGGCCGGTACGCGCACGCCTGACGGCGTTGCGGCTAAACGGTCCTGCTGCGCGGCGATCGCTTGGGCCAGGCTCTGGCCTTCGATGAGCTGCATGGCGTAGTAGTGGACGCCGCGTTCGACGCCAACCGAGTAAATGGCGACGATGTTCGGGTGGTCGAGGGTGGCGGCGGCGCGGGCTTCGTTCTTGAAGCGGGCCAGTTGCTGGCGGTCGAGCATCGCGGCGAAGGGCAGCACCTTCAGGGCGACGCGGCGGCCGAGCGAGAGCTGTTCGGCCTCGTAGACGACACCCATGCCGCCACGGCCGAGCTCGCGGAGGATGCGGAAGTCGCCGAGGGTGGCAGGATGGGGGCTGGGGATTGGGGGCTGGGGGCTGGATGTTGGATGTGCGGGGTCGGGAGACCCGCGCATATCGGAGCCCACGTGGCGGTCGCCCAGTTGCGGGGCGATTTCGCGGATGAAATCAAGGCTGTCGAGGCAGCCGCGGAGCTCGTCGGCCACGTCGGCGAACTGTTTGAGGAGTTCGTCCTTGGAGAGTGGGTGGCCGGCGTCGATGGCAGCCGCGTATCGTTCCAATGCCATCGTGAGCCGATCATCGCGAGTGGTTCGCCGGACTTCGGTCGGCGCATCGCTGCGTGCGAAGGGCGTAATTTGCGGAGCGATCATGTCAACTCCAATGAACGTTGCATTTGGCGGCGCATCTGCACCAGGGCGCGGGCCCAAAGTTTCTGGACCGCGTTGGTGGTGCGGCCCATTTGTTGGGCGACTTCGTCGAGCGAACGGCCTTCCAGCTCGCGTAGGATGAGCACCTCTCGATAGTCGGCCGGCAGTTGGCGCAGGGCGTTGGCCAGCAGGACGGCCCGCTCGCGGCGAATGGCTCGCTCGCTGGGGGATGAATCGGGTGCAGCCAAAGCTCGCTCCATCATCGCGGAGGAATGATTGAGCTGGTCGTGCAATTGTCGTTCCAGCCGCACATCGCGCCGTTGGCGGCGATGATCGCGGGCGTAATTGGCGCAGACGTGGGCCACGATTTGTCTCAGCCAGGCCGTGAATTCGGGTTCGGTGTTGCCAAGGAATTGTCGGAAGTCGCGATGGGCGGACAGGCAGGCGTCCTGCACAAGGTCGGAGTCGCTCAGCTTGGATTGCAGTTGGCAGTCGGCCCTCAGGCGGGCGAGCAGCGACAGGTAAGGCCGGTACAACTCAAGTAGCTCGCCGATCGCCTGCTCGTCGCCGCGGCGGGCTAGCTGAATCAGGCGCTGCGGATCGGCTGGTCGAGACGGGTCTGCCACGGGCGTTTCCTGGGATTCGCCTACGAGAAGAAGGAACCATGATATCACGCTCGACGCCGCAAATTCTTGTGGATTAAGCAGAATCGTAAAAACGGGAGTCGGCCGATTTGTAGCCGTTTCGTCACTTTTCGCCGCGGAGTAGAATGGAGTCTGACGTAGGGGGAGAGGAGTCGGGTCGCGCTCTTGGTGGCTGGGCGGCTGCAGCGACGTTCTTCTTTTCAAAATCCGCTCGGACGCAACACCGGTTTGCCGCTCTGATCATTCGACTCATGCCTATTCTGTCGACGGAAGCGCAAATTCAGCCGTGGGCCAAGCACGGGGGCGCTCGGGGCGCGCTCGTGGGCTGGATTTGTGCCTGGTTGGTCGTGTGGATATTGGCGGCGAGCTGCGCTGCTCAGAAGGCGCCGAACCAGGAATCGGCCGCTGCCGGTAAAGCGCCGCCGGTTCGCGGTCCGGCCGGACCCATTCAGTACGTCGGCCCGGACACGTACATCCTGCTGGATGCCGAGGGCCGGCCGCAGGCCATGCCCGGGATGACCTACGAAGATTTCATGGCGGCCTGGAAGCAATCGCAGCAGGCCGAAGGGCACGAGCGCCAGGCGCGGTTTACGATCGACAGCGTCGACATCAACGGCACGGCGGCCGGGGATCGTGCCGAGCTGCGTTTCAACGTGACCGTTCGGTTGTTGTCCGACGAGCCGGTCGACGTGCCGCTCGGCCTGATCGGCGCGATTCTGAAAGGCCAGCCACGATTTGGTCCGGACGTTGGGGGCGGCGATGCGGCGCGGAAAGAACGTCTCGATTTTGATCCGGGGCGGGGCGGATTTGTCGCGCACCTGGCGGGTCGCGCCGGCGAGCGTCGCAGCGTGTCGCTCGAATTGCTCGTGCCACTGGCGCGCGACGGCGCCGAAACGACGCTGGCCCTCAACTGCCCGCGTGCGCTGACGGCGACGCTGGCGCTGGACGTTGATGCGGCGGTGTCGGAGGCCAACGTCAGCAAAGGCGCACTGTTGACGCGGGAGCCTCGAGCGGGTGGCGGCACGCGTTTGTCGGCGGCCGGCCTGGCCGGCCAATTCCGGATTTCCTGGAGCACGGCCGAGGTCGCGGCGGCCGAGTTGTCGACGGTGCTTAGCGCGGCGGGCGCGATTCAGGTGTCGATCGACGGCCGCAGCGTGCGGACCGATGCGCGGCTTACCGTGCGCAGCTACGGCGGCAGCTTCGATCGATTCCGCGTCCGGCTGCCGCCGGGCGCCACGCTGATCCAAAGTCGCGCCAATGCGGGCGACAAGGAACCCGGATACCGGATCACCCTGGAAGACGAGGCCGGCGGCGGTGAGAAACGGCGGCCCGCGGCGGCTCTCGGGCAAGTGGCGCTCGTTCAATTGCTGGCCAAGCAGCAAGGGCCGGTCGTGGTCGAGCTTGCGACGGAACAGCCGCTGGGGCTTTCAGACTCGGACGTCGCGGTGAAGCTGGCCGGGTTCGAAGTGCTGGGCGCGGTGCGGCAATTCGGCGACGTGGCGCTGCGCGTGGCCGACGATTGGCAGGCTCGATGGGATGCGGGCCAATTCGTGCGGCAAGTCGATGCAAGCGAATTGGAAGCGACATTGCAGCAGCCCGGCTTGACGGGGGCATTCCAATACGACCGACAGCCTTGGTCGCTGGGGGCGCGCGTGTCGGCGCGGGAGAGGCGCGTCCAGGTGACGCCGGAGTACGAATTGGAATGCTTGCCAGACGAAGCACGACTCAAGGTCCATTTCACATATCAAATTCTGGGAGCCCGCGCCTATGAATTTCGCGTCGACCTGCGCGGTTGGGAGCGGACGGCCGACCCGCTCGAATCGGGCGGGCTGGTCGACCGGGAACGAACCGTGTTGACGGAGGATGGGCTGCTGGTGTTGCCGCTCAGCCAACCGTCGTTACGGCGGGCTGAGATTTCGATCGTACTGCGGCGGGCCGTGCCGCGCGATGCGCGTCGGCTCGACTTGCCACTGCCGGTTCCGGTGGCCGAGTCGGTTGCCACGGGCGACCTCGTGGTGCGGGCCGCGCCGGGCATCGAGCTGATGCCGGATGCGGCACGCTCAAAGGGTCTGACACCGACGCCGGTCACAACCGCTGACGGTGCGGCGCCGGGTGACGACCTCAGCGAGTTTCGGTTTCGATGCTTCCAGCCGGATGCCGTCTTCGCCGCCGACCGGGTCAGCCGGCCGCGCGATGTGGCTGTTGAAGTCGCGACGCACGTCGATATCGGCCCCGAGCAGGCCCGGGTTCGTGAGCGCGTCGAATATGAGGTTCGGTTCGAGCCGATCACGGAGCTGATGTTTGACTTGCCGGGCGAACTGAAATTGGACGACGAGGTCGTCGACGTGGCACTGGTTGCGACCGGGGGCGATGACGAACGTGATGCGAGCGATGGACGGCCCGAAACGCTGTTGAGATTCGCTTCCGACCCGGAGAGTGGCGATCCCGCGGGCGGCGACCTGGCTCGTCGCGTGCGCGTGGTTCTGCCGCAACCGCGCTTGGGGTGGTTCGCGGTCGAGCTGCGCTATTCGGTAAACCGACCGCAAAGCCCGTCGTCGCGCGGTTCCTGGTCGATTCCGCTGGGCCGGCCAGTGGACGGCCGGCCCGGTGAATGCCGGGCAACCGTGCGTATGCCGCGCGACCTGGGCGTCGCGCTCGATCCGGCGAGCGCGGCGGCGACGTGGAAGTCGGCCGAGACCAATCGAGAATCGGCCAGCCAGGGCGCGGAGTTTGTCGCCACGCGGCCGGAGCCTACGTTGCCGCTCGTCGTTCACGCGGTCGACGTCAATCTGCCGTCGGCTACGCTCGTGGAGCGGGCGTGGCTGCAAACGTGGTTGACCGGCAGCACGCGACAGGACCGGGCCGCGTTCCGCTTCCGGACTTCTGGACAAATGGTGACCGTCGAATTGCCGCCCGAGACGGCGGCCGAGGAAGTGGAGGTGCTCCTGGACGGCCAACCGGCGGACGGGGCGTCGCGCGAGACGGGACGGATTTCGGTGCAAATGGCGCCGCGGAGCGACAACCGCGGCGCGGAGATGGATCAGCTCGAAGCCGCACGGCCGCACACACTGGAACTGCGCTATCGTCGAGCGTCGATCGACCGCGTGTTGACGCGGCGCCGCTTGACGCCGCCGCAAATGGTCGGGATGAAGGCGATGGCCGACGTGTACTGGCAGATCGTGCTGCCCGGCGACCGGCACGTGATCGAATCGCCGCCCCAGTTGGCCGCCGCAAGCCAGTGGCAATGGCTGGGTAGCTTTTGGGGCCGCCGGCCGACTCACTCGCAGGCCGAGTTGGAACAATGGGTCGGCGCTTCGACTCAGCAAGCGCCGACGAGCGCGCAAAACGAGTATTTATATAGCGGCCTGGCACCCGTGTCGTCGATCGAGGTGGTGACGGCGCCGCGGTGGTTTATTGTGCTGGTGTCGTCGGGCGCCGTTCTAGCGCTGGCGCTGGCCTGGATGTATGTGCCGGCCGTGCGGCGGCGGTGGATCGTGGTGGCGGTGGCGTGCTTGTTGGCGACGCTGGCCGTGGCGTATCCCACGCCGGCGATGTTGCTTGCCCAGGCCGCGGTGCTGGGCGTGTTGTTGGCAGGGCTGGCCGTGCTTATCGCGCGGCTCGCCGCCCGTCCGACTCAGTGGTATCTACCGGTTCCTGGGGGCAGCTCACATCGGCAACTCACGCCGCAACTTACGCCGCAATTTACACCGCGCGTTGAATCCGTCGTGATGGGGTCGATGGCATCCGCAGTGGCCAGCACGGCCCCCACCGCACCATCGCCGGTCCCGGAATCCAAGTCATGACGGGCTTCAATCGGCGATCGACCGTGCACTCGCTGGGCCGCATGCTGGTCGCGCTGTCGACGTTGTGTGGAGTGTCGCCACTGCGTGCAGAGGACGCCCCGGTTGGACCTGGCAGCGAGCCGCCGGTCGCATACCGTCGCATTTTTGTGCCGGTGGGCGACACGGCCGTCTGGCCGCGAGATGGAGAGAAGTATCTGCCCGTCGAAGCGCGGGATTTTGAAGCGTGGGTGACGGCGGCGAATCGGGTTGCATCCGCCGCGCCGCCTGCGGCAACGATCACCGAGGCCGCGTATTCGGCCCGGCTCGAAAACGGACAACTGGTCGCCGGCCGGGGCGAATGGACGATTGCGTCCCGCGGCGGCGAGCCGGCGATCGTGGCGTTGGGCCCGATGTCGCTGGTCGTCCGCGAAGCGCATTGGAACGACGATTCGGCTGCGCCGGTTCGGCTTGGCGCATGGGGGCGTAGCGGCGAATTGCCGTCGGGAATGGGTGTCGAGGTCGTGCGAGCGGGCACCGTGGCATTTCAATGGCGCGCGCCGTCGCGGGTCGCGGCGGGCGACGTCGAGCTCGCCTGGCGATTGCCACCGGCTGCCACAACGCGCCTCATGTTGGATCTGCCGGTCGGAAAGCGGCCGATTTGGGAGGGCAGCCTGATCTTGCGGTCGGCCGAGTTGGCATCGAAAACCGGGGCCGAGGACGGCCCGGCTCGCGCGCTGAAAGAAGTGCGGTGGGAAATGATCGCCGGTCCGGAAGCGCAGCCCACGCTGCGAATCGTCGATGCACAAGCGGGCCCGCCGGTCGCGGCCCGGGCCCCGACATTGGTGCTGCGCGAAGAGGTGAGTTACAACATTACGCCGCGTGGACTGGATATCGAGGCGCAGCTGCGGTTGGAGGACTCATCGACGTCAAACCGCCAACTGTCGATCCGGTTGCCGGCCGGCGTGCAGTTGGTGTCGGCCACGGTCGACGGACGCGAGTTGTCGTGGCGGCTGGCGTCGGGCGGGCGAATGGCGCCGGCGCGGGCGCTGCTCGATCTGCCGGCGCTCGCGGATGGCGTTGCGACGACAGTCGCTCTGCGTGCCTGGCAAGTGCCGGTGATGGACACGGCGTGGCAATTGCCTACGTTGCGGCCCGATGACGTGTTCTGGGCCGCCGGCTCCGTTCACATATCGCTTTCGCCGCTGGTGGAACTGCGGTCGATGGAGACAAGCGACTGCGTTCAAACCAGCGTGCAACTGGCCGGGGACGACGGCGACAACCCGGAAACGATATCGCTCGCCGAGTATTCGCCGGCAGCCAGCGTGGCAGTATTGATTGGGCAGCGGGCGCCTGTCGCCGAGGCGCGTGTCGGCACAACGCTGGTCGTTGGGAACGCCGACGTGACCGGCCGAAGCGTCACGCGATTCGATGTGGCCCACGGTGCTCTGCACACACTGAGGGGCGAATTGCCGCCCGGATGGAACGTGGATGCCGTCGAGACAACCCCGAGCGACGCGCTTGGTGAATGGTATGTCGACGAGCGCGATGGCCAACGAATTGTTGAATTGCAGTTGGCTGAGGCGGTCCGTCCGGACCGGCCCGTC
>JBIOWO010000263.1:0-5050 GCA_044868555.1 Lacipirellulaceae bacterium
TGTCGAGGGGAGCTCGCCGAAGTCCGCCAGTGCCGTCAACTCAATCTGACGCTCAATCACCGTCCGCTCGTGATGGCTCTTCCTTCCGCATGCTCCGAAGGAGCGTAATACGACAGCCCAGGGCAAGGCCACGCGAGTTCCACGAGCGTGTCCGCCGCCCTGGGAACAAATTGCGCCCTGGGCTACCACACCGCGGCCTTTCAGGCCTGAATTCCAATTCCCTCGCCCTCCGTGAGAGGGTTAGGGTGAGCCAGGCCCTGCCTCGCGAAATCACCAGGAGTGGATGAACAAACTGCAGGCGTGCATAGATCTTCACCCTGTGGTAACGCACTTCGTCGATGACAGTCGAGAATCAATCTACGCGGGCCGCGGTGAATGAAGATTCTGCTCGATACCAATGCGCTGTGTCGCTTGGCTGAAAAGGGGCATCCCTTTCACTCCACGGCCGAAAATGCTCTCGCAAGGCTCCACTTGCTCACCTTCAACGTCAGGATATCGAGCTCCTTGACGCCCAAATCCTCGCAAAAATCTAGCACTTTGCATCGATTTTGCGACCGGCCAAAAATTCTTGTAGAAATTGGGCCACGGCCTGTGCTAGGCTCACACGCGAACGAACGGTTCGATGCGTGTTGATTGCCGAGCTGGTTCGTCAGCAGGTCGCGCGGGGCAAGCGCTTGATCGCTTAGCGAGCCGGGCCGTCCTCGGCCCCGGCAAGGTTGCAGCGGTTGTTTAAAACGCCCCGAGCGGCCTACGGGCACCGGTGGTGATACCAGTTAACTATGTCCCTGGGCACGTGACCGCCGGAGGATGTCCAGGCAGTCGCACGCAAAAGACCGGGGTCGACGGCAATCGGGCCGCCGACTCACGCTCGGGAGGGCGCCCTCTCTTTTTTTTGAGAAGGGGCTGTCAGCGATCGGCTATCGACTGTCAGCCAGAAGCGGAATCGAATGCAAGATGATCAAGAAAGGCAAATACAATCGACAGAGCAACAACTGCAGTAAATCGTGATTGGCCGAAAACTGACAGCCGAAAGCCGAGTGCCTTTGCATCACGGCAGCACGGCCGCCGTGCCCACCACCGCGCCTGCCTGAAACAGCGCGCCGCGGCAGCTGAGCGGCACCGGGTCGAACATGTACGGTGCGCAATTGCCCGGCCGGTAGTGGCCCAGGGCGTAGATGCACTCCATCGGCGGCTCGACGCCCATGCAGTACGGCAGCACCGGCAGCGTGCAGAAGAAATGAGCACTCGAGCACAGCGGCTGAATGCACGGCGGCCACGAATGGCCGTACCGCTCGAGCTGCTCGTCCTCGAAATACAGCGGTTTGTGGCACAAGGCCGAGGCCTTCCACAAGTACGTAATTTGCGGCCAGCAGCGGCCGACCGACAATCCTCCGTCCTGGATCTGGCACTCATACGGAAAATCGTCGCCTTCCGTGCCCGTCACGGCGATGCTCAAGTCGACGGTGCCGATCGTCTTGGCCTTCAAGTTGGCCCAACTTTGTTCGCACGACTCGCGGTTCGTCCCCGGCTCAGGCGTGGTGGCAGTGACGTCCGACGTCATTTCCTGCTCGGCGCTCGAATCGGTCGCGCCGCGCTCCGGCGGCGGCAGTGGCTGAAATGTTTGCGGCGCCCGCTCGCCCGGCTGACGCAAGTTGTTGTCGAGTTGCAACCGGTCCGCGTCTTCGCCAGGCAGTTGCGGCGTTTCGAGGTCCGGTGTTTCGATCGGAGTCTGCTGCTGGGGCAGATCGCCGAACGGGATGCCGATCTTCTCCTCCAAACTTTCGCCCGCGCCGGGTGTGGTCGGCTGGGCGCCCGTCGGCGGAGCGCTTTCGCCCGCGCCCTGCCGCTGGGCCGATCGCACGGCGTTCGATTCCTCGCCTTGATTGACGACGATGCTGCGAAACGTGGCCCGGCCCTCGTCGCCGCTGGTGAGCCGCGGCCCGACAACGCCCTCGTCCTCGTACGCGGCCGGCCGCACGCCGCTATCGCGATGCCGCTGAAAGCGCGAGCTACCCTGCGCGGCCGATTTCGATTTGGGCGTCTGCCCGCGCTGCCATTGGAGTTCGGACGCGGACGATGTTGCCGCGCCAAGAACAAGCACGACGACAACAACCACGCTCAAACAGAAAACTGATTTCGGATTTCGGATTGCGGATTGCGGATTGTAAATCGCAGACGCCGAATCCTGACACCTGACACCCGACACCTGAAACCTATTCGTCCGCGGAATATTCCGCCGTGTAGTTCGGTGCTTCTTGCGTAATGGCGATGTCATGGGGATGGCTCTCCCGCACACTGGCCGAGGTGATTTGAATGAATCGTGCTTCCGTGCGAAGTTCATCGATTGTTTTTGCGCCGCAATAACCCATGCCGGCCCGCAGGCCGCCGACAAGCTGGTACAGGAACGGGCTCAGCGAACCCTTGTAAGGCACGCGGCCTTCGACGCCTTCCGGCACCAGCTTTCCGTTTTTCGTTTCCGCTCCCGGTTGTCGATAGCGTTCGCTCGAGCCATGCACCATCGCGCCCAACGAGCCCATGCCGCGGTAGGCCTTGTACGTGCGGCCCTGAAACAACACGCGCTCTCCCGGGCTCTCGTCCAAACCGGCCAACAGCCCGCCGATCATCACGGCGTGGGCCCCGGCCGCGAGCGCCTTGGTGATGTCTCCCGAGTAGCGAATGCCGCCGTCGGCAATGATCGTGACATTGGTTCCCTTGGTCGCCTGCGCCGCTTCGTAAATCGCGGTGACCTGGGGCACACCGACGCCCGAAATGATCCGCGTCGTGCAGATCGATCCCGGGCCGATGCCCACTTTCACCGCGTCGGCCCCGGCCGCCACGAGGTCGCGCGCTCCGTCGCGCGTGGCCACGTTGCCGGCCACGACGTCGATGTCCCACCGTCGCTTCACTTCGCGCACGGTTTCGATCACGTTGGACGAATGGCCGTGCGCGCTATCGACGACGAGGAAATCGACGTCCTTTTCGATCAGGCTGCCGGCCCGCTCGAAATCAAACACACCCACGGCCGCCCCAACCCGCAGCCGACCTTGCCGGTCTTTGGCTGCTTGCGGAAAGCGGCGCATCATGTCGATGTCTTTGATCGTGATGAGGCCGGTCAGTCTGTTATCTTCGTCAACCAGCAAAAGCTTCTCGACCTTTTTTGCCATCAAAATCTTCTCAGCTTGCTCAAGCGTTACGGTCCCACGTGCTGTCACGAGGTGATCCTTGGTCATCACCTCGCTGATGGGAACGTCGTTGTGCTCGAGAAACCGCAGGTCGCGGCGGGTGATGATGCCCACCAGCCGGCCGTTCTTGACGATCGGGATGCCGCTCACGCGCGACTTCTGCATCGTCTCGTGCGCGGTAGCGACGCTAGCTTCCGGCGGCAGTGTCACCGGGTCGACGATGATGCCGTTGGCACTCCGCTTCACCTTGTCGACCTCTTGGGTCTGCCGTTCGACCGACATGTTCTTGTGAATGACGCCGAGCCCGCCTTCCTGCGCGAGCCCGATGGCCATCGAGCTTTCGGTGACGGTATCCATCGGCGAGCTGAGGATTGGCACGTTGATGGCGATCCGTGCCGTGAGCCGCGTGCCGACATCGACTTCCGACGGCACGACGGTGCTGTACCGTGGGGCGATCAGCACGTCGTCGAACGTAAGCCCAGTGGCGATGACTTTGTCGGTGGATTGAGCGGCAAGTTTATCAACGGGTTTGTCATCCATGGCGGCAACCTCGCAGGGGCGGAACGGGCGGCGAGATGGAATCTTGTATTGTCGCCGGTTGCGGGCCGAATTCAAGGGTCGCTATTCGACGATCAACTCGTCCGGTTTGGCCCAATCGCGGACTGCACGTCGAATATGCAGGACTTGCACCTGGTCGCCGACGATTGTGAAGAGAGCGCGATATGCGCCTTGGCGCCGCCCAAAAATCATTTGGCGAATTTCGTGCTCGACGAGCCCGTTTTCGGGGCAAGCTGGAAACGTTCCGGGCAGGTCGCCAAGATCTGCAAATCACTCTCAAATCGCTCGATCCATCGGGCGGCAGTGTGAGGAGCGCGTTCAGCGGCCCACAGATACGCGGCCCGCAAATTTTGTTTGGCGGCTGCCGTAACAACTACCTGATGCTTCATGTTGGATCAGGCAGATTGAATTCTCGGCGAATGTCCGCGAAGGCCTCTGCGAGAGATTGCACTCGGCCGGCCCCAGCATCGGCTAACCCTTGTCGGATGCCTTCCAGCGTCTCCTCTCGCTCGGCCTTAAGAAGCTGGAGCGCCTCCGTAACTAGCTGCTGTTCGGAGCGGAAGCCGCCAAGTTGGATTTGTTCGTGGACGAACGCTTGGAGTTCGGCGGGAATTTCGATGGACACGTGGAGAACTCCGTCACGCATTATGGTTGGGCAAATCTGAATCGATTGCTTCGCTGCACAATCCAACCGGCCGACCCAAGTCGACGCTGCCAAAGGACCGCTCGAATTCGGCGCGCGCCGCTGCCGGATCACCGGCCTTCCGCCGGTCGCCGGCAAAGTTGTTTTCCACGACCGACGCGGCCAACTGGGCGGGAGTCTTCCCAACAGCGGCAGCCTGTTCCGATAGCACGGCGAAAACGTGCTCGCTAAGTTGGATGGCAAGATTAGTGTTCATGGCGTAGTTCCTCACCTTAGTATACGCACGGAACGACTTTGAAGCGACCCGAAAGGCGAACGGCTGATAACTGACCGCTGAAGACCGAGGACATTACGCTGCCGGGCGGATGAAGTCGGTGGTGAAGAGGGATTGGGGCTCGGGGAAGTCGGGCGGGATGCCGGGGGCGGTGATGGACTCGCTGTGACCGGTCAGTTGTATTGATGAGAGCGAATCCCAGACGTCCGCTATCGATGTTCGTTCCAAACCAACGTTGGGCCATCGAATAACAGTGTGACGTTGTTCAAGGCCCTGTAAGAAATCTTGTGTCAGCTAGCAAGAAGCGTGTAGGTATAATACCCCATTCTTGCAGAAGGAGACTGACGCATGGATTCTGTACTGCAATCGCGGGCCGAGGAGTTGGCTCAGGAA
>JBIOWO010000264.1:0-4383 GCA_044868555.1 Lacipirellulaceae bacterium
CGTACTCATGGGTGGCTGGGGCAACGCCCCAGTTGCCGAGAATCTCTGGGGCGTTGCCCCAGCCACCCAGTACATAAAAAGGAAATTTGCTCTAGAATTAGCCGGTCTTCGAAACGAGCCGTTGCTGTGCGGCGATCGAACGCACCAGCGCCGCCGCGTCGGCGAGCGACGTGGCCACCTTGCTTGACGTATCGTTCTCGGGCGGGGCGACCGTTTCGTGCGTTACGGTGCCGCTCCAATAGCCGACGATGATCGGCAGGTCGGGGTAGCGGCTGCGCAGGCGTCGCCACAGTAGCCGGCTGTCGCGGGGCGTGATCGGCGGCAGGATCGAGATGACCGCCACGTCGATGTCCAGTTTGACGACGCTGTCGACCACTTCGCCGGTGAGTGCGTCGGCGCCGCCCGTCTCGACGTGGAAGCCTTCGGCCGCGAGCAGTTGGGCCAACATGCGGGCGGCGGCCTCGTCGGCCTGGTCGCGCAGCGGCACGCACAGCACGCGCGCGGAGAGCGGCTCGCCGCCATCGGCCGTGGGCGTTTCGCGCTCCGCATCCGCGGCCTCACCATGCGCAGCGCTGTGCTCCTCGAGCTCTTCGACCAGGTCCTCGACCGCTTCGGCGACGAACGTCTCCTGCTCGTCGTTGAGCAAGTCGGCGTGCCGATCTTGTTCGGCCAGCACGAGGGCCGGGATCAGCACTTCGTCGTAGAAGCCGATCAGCGACGACTCTTTAAGATGCTTGTGGGCGATACGGACCGGCTCGTGATAATCGAACGCCAGCAGCCGCTGGTAAACCCGTTGCGACGGCGTCATGGGCGGTTCATCGGCCAGTAGTACGGTAAGGAATCGGAGCTGCGGCACGTAGCGGGCGGCGACGACCAGGCAGACGGTGATCGGCAGCGCCAGGATCAATCCCACCGGGCCCCACAACCACGTCCAGAACAGCGCCGACAGGATGACGCCGACGACCGACACGCCGGTGGTGTTGCCATACACCCACGGCTCGACGGCGTTGTTGCAGATGAGTTCGAGGCCAACATACAAGCCGACAACCAGCAGCGGCTGTGTCCATCCCTGCGAATGTCCGAGCGATACCAGGATCGGCAGCGTTACGGCGATCCACGGACCGATGTAGGGCAGGAATCGGAGCGAAAAACCAAGTACGCCCCACAACACGGCGCCCGGCACGCCGATAAACCACAATCCGATTCCCACCACGGTGCCGTAGCAGGCGTTGACCAGGAATTGCATCCGCAAATAGCGGCCGACTCGGTGGCTGGCATCGTGCATGGCCTCGGTGGTTGCATGCAGGTTCGACGTGCCGAACAATTGCAGCAGACGGTTCCGCTGATTCTCGCGGTCGAGCAGGATGAAGAATACAAGCACCACTACAAGCACCACGACCATGCCCGCCGTGGCGAATGGCGCCAACAGTGGACCGAGCAAGTAACGAGCCACCTCGAAAACTCTCAGTTCGACCGGGTCGGTCGCACTCGGCGGCGTTGCGGCATTCGCATTGTTGGCGGTAGGTTGCTGGCCCTCCGCTGGTGGCGCCGATTCGTCTTTTGCAACTCGATCTTCCAAAGATGCCGACTTGTTGTCTTCACCTTCAGGCGAAATTGGCGCGTTCTCCGACGACGTCAGTTCGTTTCGAAAGCTTTCAAATCCTTCGAAGAAGTCGTTGACCTTCTCCGAGCTCGGCATGATCGAATGTATCTTGGCGACTACATTGGTTTGGTAATTGGGCAGCTTGTCCTTCAATTCGATCAATTGCGTTGTCACCAGCCAACCAATCGCGCCAAGCCCGGCAAACAACATGACGACGACGAGCAGCGTGGCCGGAATTCGTCGCAGGCCCCAGCGCTCCAGCCGATTCGCCACCGGCGTGAGCAGGAAACTCAATAGGATGGCCAGCCCCACCGGCAGCAGAATTTCCTTGGCGTAATGCAGCGCCGCGATGAAGGTCACCGTGGCGACCAACATGAACAGTGGCGACGAGCTGGGACCGCGCTGCCTGGCCATGGATCGTGCCTAGGTCGAATCACCCGGGGTCAGCCGCCGCGGCCGGCCCGCTAATCTCCCATGGTACACCACCGGCGCAGAAGGGACAGTCGGCGGGCAGCCAAAGCTGGTTCGGCAGAGTGGCCAGGCACTCCAGCGGCAGGTTCTGGGCGGCGACGTATTTTGCACCCAATTCGCCCAAAACCACCAGCGCGCCGACGACGACCGGCACCGCGCCGCAGCACCGCAATTCGTCGAGCGTGCCGCGGACGGCCGAGCCGGCGTTGATCGCGTCGTCGACGATGGCGACCCGTTGGTTGCGAATGGCTGGTTGCAATCCGTGCGCCAATCGATACGTCGCCGGCGCGGTAAAATAGAAGTCGATTTCCAGCGTCGCGGCGATCAACTGGGCCAGCAGCGCGCCGCCAACGAGCGGCCCGCAGATCGCTTCGACACGATGGCGGGCAACGCGGACTGCCAACTCGTCGACGAATGGCCGCAGGACGGCCGGCCGATGGAAGAGCTGATCCAGATCAAGCCACAAGTCGCCATGGTGGTCCGACTCGAAGCGGAAGTGGCCGCGTTGGACCGACAGCAGTTTGACGAATTCAGGGCCCATCGGTGGGTCGCACGCCAATTACAATTCGATTTTCCCCAACGCAAAATCTGGAAACTCCTCGCGACCGATGAGCGTGCAGCCGTTGCGGGCGGCGTAGTCCTGGGCAGCGCCGGTGAAGCGGCCGGTGGTGATGATCGCGCACGCATCGCAGCCGAGCGCCGATTTGTCGGCGAGCACTTTCTGCACGACCGTGCCTTGAATCGGGTCGCGGACGACGACAGTTTTCACCGCGATCCGCCGCGGGCCGAAGGCCGCGATCAGGTTTGCGCCTTCGTCGTCGATGCGTTTGGCCCGCTCGACGGCTGCGCCCAGCGTGCGGCCGACTTCGACGACAAAGTCCTCCCATTCCGAGGCCGGCATCTTTTTCCAATCGCGCTGCAGAAGGGCCGCGCGCTGCACCTTGCCCGAGGCGATCCGCTCGCGGCGCTCTTCGATGAGTCGTTGGAGTTGCTGTTTTGTCTCGGTGACGCGGCCGATTTTTTCCTGGAGTCGTGCGTTATCGAGCCGCGATAGCGCCTCGGCCTCCGCAATTGCAGCCGGCAGCAGCGTGTCGGCCGGGTGGTACATCATCGTCGCGAACAGGCCGACGCCGGCCACGATTCCCAACAGGAATGCGAAGAAGGCGAGCGGGTACGAGCCGGTGATCAGATTGACCAGGATTAGAATGAAGGCGCCAAGGACGAGCGGGCCGATTGACAGCACTGCCATCGGCCAAAGATGGAACTGTGCGGCCGGTGCCCGCAATGAACGAAGGAACTTCAAATACCGGAAGCGCCGCGAGGTCCTCCGTGCTTGTCTGTCGATTATCGCGCGTTCCGATTCGAGCCGCTTGGCGTCGGCTTCGAGTTGCTCGATCTCGCGGTTGAGCTGGGCGAGTTGTTTTTCGCTCGACGTGTCGGCTGACATATCGCGAGTCGTGCCAAGGGTCAGGCGCTCATGCGACCGCCGGTTGTCCTTCGTTTTGGATGGTCACCGTTGGATTTGGATTCGGCGCCGGCACGGGCAGATTGCGATCCCGTAACAATGATACATGTTCCTTCATGCCCCAACGGGCCTTGTAGAGACAATCTTCCACAGAATGACCAACGCCAGTGAAGCCCTCCAGTTCCGGCGAAAAGAAACCAAAGAAATCGGGGTCACTGGTCGCTTCCACGACTAACGAATATGGCAAGTCAATCATCGCTTGGTTCCTAGCGAAGCTACGGCATCAATTGGACAGAGGTAGTTATTTTTCCGCCTTCGGCTCGAACTGGAGCGAGGCCGAGTTGACGCAGTAGCGCTGGCCGGTGGGCTGCGGGCCGTCGGGGAAGACGTGGCCCAGATGGGCGCCGCAGTTGTGGCAGATGATTTCTTCGCGGACCATGCCGTGGCTCTTGTCGATCTGGGTGTCCACGAACTGGTCGTTTGCCGGGGCGTAAAAGCTGGGCCAGCCGCAGCCGCTGTCAAACTTTGTCTTTGAGGGAAACAATTCCACGCCACAGCAGATACAGCGGTACATGCCGTCTTCGTGGTGGTTCCAGTATTTGCCGGTGAAGGCCGGCTCGGTTCCTTTTTGGCGGGTTACGTAGAATTGCTCGGGCGTGAGCTTCTCGCGCCACTCATCATCCGATTTCTTGTCGTCGGGATTTTGGATGTTGCTGGACATGGCTAGCAGGTAAATTAACAAGCAGAGCGGAATCGCCAGGAACAAGGAGAGTTTTTGCCACGAAGTCATGGAAGGCGCCTGAGCAGTGGAGCAGTGTGGCACGCCATGAGCCTCCGGCGAAGG
>JBIOWO010000265.1:0-3372 GCA_044868555.1 Lacipirellulaceae bacterium
CCACCCTTCGCTCGACCACCGGCCACCCGTCGTGTTTCGTGACACCAATGAACCGGCCAAGATGGCCGGGCTATGTATTCTCCATCAGGCGCGATTCCATTACGATGACGAGTTCCCTGCTTGCCGGACCGACGACTCTGTTGCCCCAACCGCCTGTGTACCACTTCCGGCCGTTTCGCAATTCCGATCCGCCCCGCATCGCCGATATCTGGCGGAGCCAGCCGCCCCAACGCGGGCTGATGCAACCGGTGTCGGCCGGGCTCTTGGAGCAGCTCATCTTCGCCAAGCCGTATTTCGATCCGGCCGGCCTGATCGTCGCGCTCGTCGACAACGTGCCGATCGGTTTCGCGCACGCCGGTTTCGGCGCCAACGACGAGGAGACGGCGATCAGCACCGACGTCGGCACGACCTACCAACTGATGCTCGCCTCCGAGCATCGCAACCCATCGCTCGCCGACGAATTGCTCGCGCGCTCCGAAGCCTACCTGCGCGAGCGCGGCGCCAAGGTGATCTACGCCGGCGGCATCCGGCCGCTCAACGGCTTTTACCTCGGCCTGTACGGCGGCAGCGAATTGCCGGGCGTGCTCATCTCGGATGCGGTCCTGGGCGAAACGTGCCGACGCAACGGCTATCGCGAAATCGATCGCGTGCAAGTCCTCCAGCTCGAGCTGGGGAGCTGGCGGCCGCCCGTCTCGCGCGAGCAGCGAGCCCTTCGTCGCGACACCGTCTGCCACGAAGAGTACTGCCCGCCGCTCACGTCGTGGTGGGACGCGTGCACGACCGGCGCATTCGAGCGGATCCGCTTTTCGGTAGCCAAATCGAGCGGTGGCCGGTCGCTCGGCGACGTCTGGTTCTGGGACATCGAGCCGCTCTCCACGTGCTGGGGCCTGCCGACTGCCGGCATGTTCGACCTGCACGTCGAGAGCGATCTTCGCCGCAACGGACTCGCGACGTTTCTACTGACCGAGGCCTTCGCGCGGCTGCACAATCGCGGCATCATGCTGGTCGAAGCGCAAACGATGCAGAACAACACGCCGGCCCTGGCGCTGTATACGAAGCTCGGATTCAAGAAAGTAGACGAAGGCCTGGTGTATCGGAAGGAGTAAGCTTGGGTGGCACGTCCCTGAGCTTCCGGCGAAGGGCGTGGTCCGTACCAAGCGAATCCGCCACGCCCATCGCTAGAAGCTCTGGGCGTGCCACACTCCTTCATTTTGCAATTTGCAATTTCCCCTTCTTGGCAACCACTTCCGCACCGCGCTCCTTCAAGAACTCGGCCAGGATCGCCTCCAGCGCAGCAGGCCGCGCAGCCAACCGCGCCGGCAGTGATTCCGGCGCATCTGCCGCCCGCAGGTCGGCCAGATAACTAATAAGCAGTTCGCGATTCTCCGCATCCGACTGCAACATGAAATACACCCAGGCCCACGCCTCCGCGTAATCGCGCTGATCCATCTGGCCGGCATCGGTCAGCGTGGCCAGCCGCGCGAGATTCGGTCGCCAGCCGTTGTAGTGCATCATGTCGGCCAGCAGCTCCAGGTGGGGTTGATTGAGGCCGTTGTTGCCGCGCGGCACTTCGAAGTACTCGGCCAATCCTTCGTCGAGCCACAGCGGCAGTCCCGGCACCATCGAATGCAGGTAGCCGTGCGCCACTTCGTGCCGCAGGTCCTCCCCCACGCGGTCGCTCCAATGGGCGTAAACGGCCAGTCGCGTGTCGCTTTCGACGAAAAACGCCCGCCGCGTGGGAACGGTCGGAAACCGCCTGGCCAGGAACTGCGCGTAGCTTTCGGCATCGCGAAACAGGTACACGTCGATCGGCTCCGTCGAGCCGGGCAAGTCGAGCGTCCGGCAGATGTCGTCCCGCTCAACGTTCAGTTGACGGACCAACGGATCGTCGGGCGACAGATCGAAATCGCAATGAAACACCAACTGCTCCACAGCCAATTGGTGCGCAGCCGGCAGCGCCGCCGGACGCGGCAGCCCACGGCAACCGCCCACGAGCGCAACGACAAACACGAAAAGTCCGGCCAGTGCACCACGCATGGCCGGGAATTCTAGCGAAACGGGTGCAAGGATCGAAGATCAGAAATGCGGGCCGGCCGGCGACTCGTGGGCTTCGTCGTGCCGCCGCTTGCGGCTTAGCGACCGTACTCCGCTCGACTTCCGCCCCAACCGTCGCAGCGCCTTTCGCCGCAGCGCCACCAGGCACACTTCCTGCCCGCCGCTCGTCAACTGCCGCATCCGCACGTCGCGAAATCCCCACCCGCGGACCCGCGCCGCCAGCTCGGGCAACCGCTCCGCCTCGCGCCAATCGCTCAGCTTTAGCGTGAGCACCAGGCCGCGAATCGTCAGCCCCGGATGCGTGACAATCGATTCGATCGTGTCGAGCGTCGCTTCGGGCGCAATATTCATGTCGGCCGCCAGCCAGCGGACCCCCAGGAATTCCTTGCGCTGCACTTCCTTGCCGCGCTTCCGCAGGTGTCGAAACCGCGGATGCTTGAGCACCACCGGATCGACCGTCGCCGGATCGATGCCCGTGACGAAGAGGCCGCGGTCCAACAGCGCCTGGCTCGCCCCGCCCGGCGCGCAGCCGATCTCGACGCACTCCTCGCCGGCCGCCAGCGGCAGCGAGCTCCAATGAATCGCCTCCTCCAGCTTTGCGTACGCACGCGACACGGCATGCGCGGGCAGTGGCACCGGTATCTCGCCCCCCGGCCAGCGCTCGGCCAGCATCGCCGCGCGGTGATAACCAATCCACCACTCACCCGGCTCGACGACGACAACATCGAGGACGAGCCCGCCGCGCGGCGTCGGCCCGCGACGCTCCGGCGACGGCTTGTGCAGGCGCGCACACTCGGCCGGCGCCGCCGCCCGCACGGCCCGCTCAATCTCCCGGGCCAGCGGCGTCACGCAACTTTCTATGCCGCTCTCGTCGCCCGATTCGGGTTCTCGCTGCCAGACGTGAACATCGGCGATCGCACCGGTGCTCACCAATTTGACCACGCCGTCGTTCTTCCAAAGTTGCTCGACCAGTTGCGACAGGCGATCGCCACACACCTTGCCGAGCGATATCCCGTGGGCGTGCGCAAATGTCCAACTCCGCTCGGCCAACTGGCGTTCGTCGAGCGGCCGATCGCCGGTATGCTTGAACGTCAAGAATCCGGGCCGCGAAAACGACACGTGCCACGCCGGCATCGCCCGCGCCACCTCCTGCTTGAGCGCACCCTCGGCGCCCGCTCGGCAAGTCATAAACACGAATTGTGCCGTTTCCTTCGACATTTCGAACCTATTCGCCTACAATTATCTGCGTGTGGCACGCCCAGAGCCCCAGGCGATGGGCGTGGAGTTTGCGAGTCATTCACCACGCCCTTCGCCGGA
>JBIOWO010000266.1:0-11528 GCA_044868555.1 Lacipirellulaceae bacterium
AACGAAAGCCTGGTCCTCACACTCCAACAAGAAACAGCGCGGCGTCGATTGGCAATTCCAGATCGCGGACGCAAGAAGAAAGCTCAAGTCTCTCTACCCCCAAATCAAAACTTGACAATGCACTAGGTGTCAAATTGTATCCATGCCTCGGATCCCCTGAGAGTGAAAGGAAATTGTTTATGCAACTCACAGGTGTTACGCGACGAGAATCGATCATCACCATGGGCGCTACCATAGCAGGTCTATTGGCATGGACCGCGACCCCGCATTTGGCTGGCGCGGCCACACCGGCTGCCAGTCGCAGGCGCACCCTCCGCATTGCTCACCTCACTGACATTCACGTCGAGCCGGAACTACGAGCCGGTGACGGTATGGCCGCATGCCTGCATCATGCTCAGCAGCTCACTGACAAGCCTGACCTGATTGTCACCGGCGGGGACTCGATCATGGACAGCTTGGCGGCGGACGACGCCCGCACGAAACTTCAATGGGACCTTTGGAACAGTGTGCTTAAGAATGAGTGCTCGATCCCTGTCCATTCATGCATCGGAAACCATGACGTCTGGGGTTGGGTAAAATCGAAGAGCAAGACAACGGGGAAGGAGCCCTTTTGGGGCAAGAACCGTGCCGTCGCCATGCTGCGGCTCGAAGATCGTTACTACTCTTTCTCGCAGGCCGGTTGGCAGTTTGTGGTTCTCGACAGCACGCAACCCCTGGGGGACGGTAGCGAGGGCTACTCTGCACATATAGATGAACTTCAATTCGATTGGTTGGTGCGAACCTTGCGCGACACGCCAGAAAGTACTCCCGTACTGATTGTATCGCATATCCCAATCCTCAGCGCGACGCCGATTCTCTCTGTTCGCGGCGAACGCGGAATCTTCCAGATCCGCAGTTCGCAAATGCACATGGACTGCGTTAAGCTCAAAGATCTCTTTGCACGGCACCGAAACGTAAAGCTCTGCATTAGCGGCCACACGCACATGATCGACCGTGTCGACTACAATGGGGTGACATATTTATGCAATGGCGCAGTGTCTGGTAACTGGTGGAAGGGTCGGCACAAGGACTGCGACGAGGGATATGCGATTATCGACCTATATGATGACGGATCGTTCGACCATCAGTACGTCGAATACGGCTGGAAGGCCGAAGTGTGACACCGGGCCATGCGTACCTCTGTCGCTAGAATTCGCTGTTCATGCCCACTTAATTCAATGGGAGGGACTTGCGATTTCGTTTGGCTCTGTATTGTTGAATCTCTAATGCGAAGTTTTGCGAGAACCATTGTTCATCGTTGGCGAGGAAGGGTACCGTATGCACGACACAACGAACCATATCCGTTCGTCAGTGGGCACGGCCGAGGGCAAATTCAGTCTCGGAAGCTTTGGCAACAGCCTTTCGGAATCCACGCTTTGGGTCGTGTTGATATATGGGCTGGTAATGAACGTCGGCAACTTCGCCATAGATCAAAGCTATGTGCAGCGCTACATCACCGCATCCAGCGACCGCGAAGCAAAGAAGAGCGTGTGGCTGACTGCCTTGTTGTATGTGCCCGTGGCGGCGATCTTTTTTTCATTGGCACCGGCCTGTTTGTTTTTTACCACTCCCGGCCGGAGTTGCTGGGTTCAGGCGTCAAAGCAGACGAAGTGTTCCCGCTGTTCATTTCCCAAGAATTGCCGGCGGGACTGGCCGGGCTCGTGATTGCCGCAATTTTTGCCGCTTCCATGGATTCGAACCTCAACAGCATGGCGACCCTCACCTATTGCGACGTCTATCGCCGCTATTGGCGACCCCAAGCCACCGAACGGGCGGTCATCGTTGTGCTGCGGACGGCGACGTTTGTCTGGGGGATAATTTGCACTTGCACCGCATTGGCGATGATCACAGCAGAGACCATCCTCGACGTCTGGTGGCAGATGGCGGGCATCTTTTCGGGTGGAATTCTGGGGTTGTTTTTGCTGGGCATTGTCAGCCGACGTGTCAGCAATGGCCTGGCGGCATTTGCCGTCGCCTGTGGAGTGCTCGTAATTCTTTGGGCCACTCTCTCGCCGACTGACTATTGGCCACGGCAGTGGGCGTCGTTCCGAAGCCCGTTCAATAGTCTATCGGCAATCGTTTTGGGCACGGCTGTGGTTTTGGCGATCGGCCTCGGCGGCGCGATGTTTCGAGATCAGCCGAAGTCTCAATACTGCGGAACAGGAGACAATGCTTCTGATCGTCCGACGGCAACTAAGTAGGTAGAATCCATCGGAACAGTTCTGCCTAAATTGAGTGTCAACAACTTGCACTTACTATTTATCGTTCGGCAGTGAATCGGACGGCAAACTGCAAAGCACAATCCAACGGCAAACACGCGCTGACACTCAGCGATAATTGTAAGTGCAAGCCGCGGTATAAGCCAAAAATTCAATAGCGCGTAAAGTCCGACGTGATTTGCACTTGCGTAGAAGTGTCTTCTGACTCGAAATCAGGTGCCGGGAAACCGGTTGAGGGTTCGAATCCCTTGCCCTCCGCTGTGACAAAGAGCGTCACGCGATGCAACCTGTTGCCAAGCAACGGGTTTTGTTTTGGGCGCTCCAATGGTCACCGAATGACCATAGCGACCCGCGACGCCACCTATTGACGACGAATGCCAAAACTTTGGCAACAGGGATGGCAACAAACCTGACTCCGGAACCTGACTTTTTTTGGCAACAAGGTCTCCTCGCTGAACGCTGCAATCGTCACGACATACTCGTCGACCCCTTGCGCCGAGAAAATTGCGCAGTACTCAACGACCACCTGCGATCGACAGCAGTTGCTTGCCTGCCGATCGTGACCTTCGTCTCCTTCAATCCCTGGTCAATTTTCACCTCCAGATTCTCTTAACCTACGGATCAGTTTTTGGGAAGCAGGTCAACATTCTAGTCGAGTTCGTAGCGTCGACCTCCATTCTCACGGCTCTGAATACCTGCAATTATGATCTTGCACTGCTCGACGGTTTTATCAAAACCGATTGAGTCTTGACTTCCCCACACGAAGTCGACAAAAGCTTGCAATTGCGACTTGAAAGCCGTGAAGCTGTCGCGGAAGCGGGCATCCAGGCGGCCGTCCGTGCCATAGACGGTAACATGGCAGAATCCGCCGAACATATCGTCGTTCACAACGATCACGACGTCTGCGGGAAGATCGTGGCGAACGTGGACGACATTGGCGGCGGAACTGCCCGTATTGCACACGTCTTGCCATCCACCGGGCGAAAGCAGACCGTACACGGCTTCGAGAGCATGGATGCCGTATCGTTCCCAGCTCTTGGCGCACGTGGCGACGATCAGCCGCAGCTTTCCGATTTCAGCGAGTTGTTGCCGCAGGTCAAGAAACTCGCGCGCGTAGCGCATTGCACTGCTTGAGCAGATCGGCTTGCCGGCCTTGTGCCAAGCCACGAATTGCTGCAAGTGGTCGGCGCGAATTGTGAGCGGCTTGTCGATGAACACCGGCAAGCCGGCCTCGACGAACGGGCGCGCGCGGTCGAGATGCTCCTCACCCTTGTCCGTAGGAATGATCACGGCATCGACACTTCCAATCACGTCCGCCGGGTTATTCACGCGATTTGCGATGCCGGCCGACTGAGCAACTGCTCGTGCATCCTCCGCCCGATCGCACCAGACATGCGTGATCTCAGCTCCGGCCAATCCTAGCGCGGACGCTGGCTGGGCGCTCAGATAATCGGAAATCACGCCAAAGCCCGCGGCGCGAATGATTGCAGCGTCGAATCGACCATTGATGATGGCGCTCCAACTGAATGGGTGGCCGTTCTCTTCGACCATGCCGAGCATGGCCAGGCGGATGCGTCCTGGAATGGGTTTATGGGATGTGTCGGTGGGCATATCTGAATCGCATGCCGGGACTGTGGCACGGTCGCTCGCTCATGTACTTCCGCGCGTAGATTTTGGAAATAGAAGAGCGATCACGAGCGTACACGCGGCGGCAATCGGCGCCGTCCACAGCGCGGCGATGGGGGAAAATGCGGCCGCCCAACCGGCGGCACAACCGGCTATGAGTCCAATGATTATACCAGTTGGCGCGACCGATCGCCGCATCACAGACATCATCACCACGACCAACAATGGGCCGGCGAAGACGCCGAGAATGATCTGCGTCAGATCGAACAGGGTTCCCAGGCGATTCACAAAACCAGCCAAAACCGTGGAAACGACGCCAACGACGCAACTGCAGATGCGAGCAAACCGGAGCTGCGCTTTCGGCGGCAGTGGGCGCGCGATGCGTGGCAACAGGTCGAGCGTGATGGTCCCGGATAGGGCGTTGATGCCGCTGGTCATGCTGCTCATGGTGGCAGCTAGGATCGCCGCGAGCACCAATCCAGAAACTCCCACGGGCAGTTGCGTGGCGATGAAATGGGGGTAAATCTTGTCCGCTTCGGTTGGAAGAGTCGGGTCAGGAAGGAAGTGATAAAACACGAACATGGCCAGCCCGACTCCGGAGAGCATGGCGAGCACAAGGATCACGCCAAAGACGTTGATCGAAAACGTGCGCAATGCGGAGGGTATCTCCCGGGTGGCCAGATAACGCTGCAACGACATTTGGTCGCCGATGTAATTGGCGAGGTTTGCCACCGTAACGCCGATGATGACCGTCCAAACGGTCAGGCCGGCCCGAGGATCGATCGACAGCGGCAGGAAATTGAGCCGGCCCGCGTCGTGCAGTGCGGCAACCGCTTCGCCGAGCGGCACCGGAAGTCTTGTCCAGACGCAGACAAAGGTCGCCGCGATTCCCACCACGATGATCACGAACTGAATGGCATCGGTGACGATGACGCCCCGGATTCCGCCAAAAACGGTGTACAGGGTGCTGACCAGGCCAGTGATCAAGATGCACGGCCAGAACCACGCGGGCGACAGGCGTCCCGCGGCCATGATGGCTAATGTGGGAGCATAGATCAGTGCCGCCATCCAACCGATGCGCATGAGTACGTACAGGATGGATGCAGTGGTCCGGGTTGATGCGCCGAATTTCGACTCGATGATTTCGTAGGGGTGCGTTCCGCCGTGGCCCAAGTAACGTGGCAGGAACCACATGAGCGTTAAGTACGCCACGGGCATGCACACGAACGTCACGCCGATGAACAGCACAATTCCGCCGTTGTACATCACCGCGGGATAAAAGATGAAGCTGATGCCGCTGAACAACGTCGCGGCGATCGACAGGCCGACCAAGATGGTTCCAAACCAGCCGCCCATCGAACCGCCGGCGGTAAAGTAATCGTCCGCATCCTTCTGCCGGCCGCTGGCAGCGAGGCCGACGACGATCATGGCGACCAAGTAGAGAACAATGACCAGAGAATCGATGAAAGAGAGAATGTTGACTGCCTTTGCCCGGCTGTTAGCGACGCACGTGGGCATCGCAAAGAGGCGCAATAAGTGATGAAGTGTTCGACGGTTGCAACATTTACCATGCCGTCCAGCCGCCGTCGACGACGATCTGGGTACCGGTGACATAACTGGCTGCTTCCGAAGCGAGGAACACGACGGCCCCGGCAATCTCTGCGGGATTGCCCACGCGCCCCATGGGCACCTTCGCTTTCAATCGCTGCATGAATTCGCTGTCCTGCCCCTGCGTCGACGGAATCGGGAACGGACCCGGCACGATCGCGTTGACGCGCACTCCCGCAGTCGCCAATTGCACTGCTTGATATCGAACCAACTGCAGGATGCCGGCCTTCGCCACTCCGTAGTCGATCGGATTGACGGCTTGTGTCGCCGGATACATGTGCGGATCCGGGCTGACGACTCCGTACATGCTCGAGAAATGGATGATCGAACCGTGGCCCTGGCTCCGCATGACCTTGCCAACTTCGCGCGTTGCAACGAATGCGCCGGTCAGCGTCACGCGCAGTCCGGCGTCGAAGTCGGCAGCCGTCAATTCGTCCCACGGTTTCTTGGTATAGTAGTAGGTCATATTGACGAGCACATCGATGCGGCCGAATTTGGCGAGGATATCGGCCGTCGCTTCGATGACGCGCGCTTCATCGCCGATGTCTACCGTCATAGCGTCGGCAGTCAGATCACGGTTGTGGAGTGCGGTAGCGATGCCGATCGCCTGCTCGTGACGTACGTCGCTGCAGATCACGTGAGCGCCGTGCTCGGCCAGGGCCTGGCAGACTTCTGTCCCCAACAGGCCTGCCCCACCAATGACCCAGGCGACCTTGCCAGTCAGGTCGAATCGTCGCAATGCTTCATGATGTTGGCTCACGGTGCTATGCTCCTACAGGCCACGTTGGGGGCTGCGCTTCGCGTGCTCAAACAGATTTTGTCACGCCGCCTAAGCGCTCCGCAAGCGGCCAGGTCGATTCCGAGCAGCCACGTGGCCGGCTCGGGGACCGTCGCAATGGACGAGTCGGGGAGAGTGGCGCCGCTTGCGGGCGGCTTGCCGAAGTTGGCCCGCCACTGATTGTAGTGCAGCTGGCCGATGGGCCCCGAGATCGTATTGTTCGGCAGCGTGTTGTTAGTGCCCTCGTTGTTCCGCCACACGACGTAGTCGGCCGCATCCACCACGCCGTTATTGTTGTAGTCGCCGGCGATACCGGAACTGGCCGGCACGGTGACGTACAATCCGTCGCTGAGGAAGTTGTAGGTGAGCGGACCGCCGCCAAGGAATGAGACGGCGGTCGACGTCGACAGGCCCGCTTGGCTACCCCAGCCGATGAGCTTCAATTGCTGCGCGGTGGCCGGCGCCACCAGTTCCGAGCGGTCGATTGTCACCGTGCCCCCGTGCGTGAACAGACCGGTAATACTCAATTGGTCGAACTGCTCGCCCGGGACCAGGGAATCGGCCAGGTCGTCCAGCTCCAGCGCGATCCCGATGCCCGAATTGTTCCAGTTGCCCGTAACGTTGATGAGGCCG
The DNA here is from genome assembly GCA_044868555.1 of Lacipirellulaceae bacterium. Lineage (GTDB taxonomy): Bacteria > Planctomycetota > Planctomycetia > Pirellulales > Lacipirellulaceae > JABDGM01. Next base: position 6,904 of record JBIOWO010000266.1, read on the forward strand.
GGCGAGGCGCCCACTTGGACCATGGCTCCGGCACTGCCGCTGACGTTCCCGACGATATTCCCGTCGCCAGAAAGAATCCCATTGGAAGCCAGCGCCATGCCGCCCGCGAACGTGTGCGTGCCGTTACCGCCCGTCTGAACGTTTCGTTTCATCCGGTACGTGGCACTCGTTGGGTCTCCGTTGCCAATCATGAAAGCGGAGCCATTAACGATGTTGGCGTTTACCGTGGCCAAGCTGCCTGACCGGAAATCGATTTCCGCCTGGTTGGTTTCGGCGAGCAAGCTACCGCCGAGATACTGCAAGGCCAGATTGTCGAACGCGCGGCTGATCTCGATGCTGCCCTGATCAATCACGACTTTGCCCTGCTTAATCTCGACACCCCAACCCGACAGACTCCCATCGCTGATCGACAGCAGATTATTAAGGCTCGTTGCCTCGCGCCCAAGCAGGAAAATGGCGTTGCCGTCCACGACGCCGCCGTTCTCGACGAGCAGGCGATTATTCGACGACGCTCGTCCGATATCGTGTCGTTGGCCGCCTTCGGTCGGCGGCGATTGCTGCCCGCCCCGGACATTCAGCCTGGAACCAATACCGGAAACAGTGACGGTGTTGTCGGGCGATTTGGCCGTGGTGCCGATGATCAGCTCGCGAGTCGTGACGAATCCGCCGTTCAGAACTTTGAGCTGATTATTGGTTTGGTTTGGCTTTTCCGGTGCGATATTGTCACCCAGCGAGATGCTTTGCGTGTTCGCATATTGGGAGCCGCCGCCGGTTACAATCAGCTCGTTGTTCGACGCGCCTTGCAGCCCGATGATTGTCTGGGTCGTGCTTTCCATGCGCCCGCCGTTGGAGATGACCAGCGACGAATTTGATCCGCCGTTGCTGCCGACGCGGATGGCTGCCGTCCCTCCCGTCCCGCCCGTCGCTTTCCAGTAGGTTCCGGATCCCGTCACTTCCACCCGATTGCCGTTGGCACCGTCGGCGTTGCCGATCAGGACGATGCCCGTTTCCAGCTCGCCGCTGGTGACGATCATCTGGTTCGCTTCGGCCGCGGCCGCTCCGACGATGGTAAAACGGGACATGCGAAACAAGTTTCCCGTACTAGACGGATCGACGTCGAATGAGATTGATCCTGTCGTGTTGCGGAGGAAGAGATCCAACGTGTCAATTGATCCGGAAAAAGTTACACCGCCATTGAAGTTGTTGTTGAAAATTGCCGAATCACCGACTTGCGGCGCTCCCAGCGACCAATTCATGTCCGAAAGGAAATCGCCGTCAACCGGACCATTCCAAACTGTTGATGCGGCACTTGCGTTCAATGTGCCAAGCACGACGACGGACCATGCGAACGCCGAAACGAGCAAATTCCACGCTTCAAAGAACCGCATCGCCGGCGACATCATGTTGATCATCCGAAGCGGCGAAAGCACTTACTTGCCCACATCCATCGACACGTTTTCGATCAACATTCCGGCAGCGTCCGTCGTTTCAGCGGTGGAACGAATTCGCAGGTAGCTGACGCCCTTATTGGCGGCGTTAAGCATCGGAAGCGTGACCACGTTGTCGCCGTCGACGGATACATCGCATTTCCGTTGGGCCAAGTCCCACCGCAATTCCAGCAGGCACGGTTTCTCGAAACCGATCGGCCCGTGGTTTAGCAGCTTCCCGTCGGCATCAATCGGCAGGCCAAAGATGGCAAACCGCTCGCCGTTGTAATCGCCCGGATTGTAAAACCTGTCGCACAGCGCGATGTTTGCGCCGCCAGACCCCTTGTTCAGCATAACGCGCAGCCTTACGGTTCCTTGAGATGCGACCGGGAAACTCCAAACCGCTCCGTCGCCTGGCTTGTCCGCTGGTCGGCGGATATGGAGGACTTTTGCGCCAACTTTCGAAGGATGGTCAATTATTTCCGGCCCGAGTGTGCGATCGCGGAACACGGGCGGTTCCGGGTCGCCAAATTCTGTAAATGCACACCAGCCGTCCAGGCCGTTCGCGAAATCATCTTCGTGGTGCGTGGCGAGAAGCCAATCGGGGTCGAAGACAAGAATGGCCCGACGCCTTTCTCCCTGGCCCGTGCAAAGAACAATCTTGCCATTGTCGTTCACAACACCGGTGGAGTAAGCGGTGCCGCGATCGCCTCGATGTGGCGGCGATTCATTGCGGAAAGGATCGCGGTAGATCTCGCGACAGCCGCGCCAACTTGCGCCGTTATCCTCGGAAATTGCCGCATGCAGCGCATCGCGCCCGCCAGCCACGTACTTGCCGTCCACTCGGGGTGGATTCTGGCAATTGTGCCAGAGCACGATGATTCGCCCGTCAGGCAAGCGCATGATCTCTGCTGGCGAGTCGGACGAAATAAAGTCGGACGGAGTCGCGTCGCTCCAAGTAACGCCGCCGTCGCGGGAATGCGACTCGTACATGAAGCCAGTCTGCGTTCGCATCAACATCCAAAGATGATCGTCGTCCAATTCAACAAGATTGGGTTCGCAGGCGCCGTAATTGGAGCCGTTGAAACCATCGTAGCATGGAGCGACGAGGCGCGACGGCGACATTTGCCACGATGCACCGTTGTCGTCGGAGTACATTGCCGAGACTTCATGCGCACCAGTAGGCAGTCCTGCGCGACGGCCCGCGAGCCACATACCGACTGGCAGCACAATGCGGCCGCTCTTCAGCTGCGTCACGCCGCGCATCGCTCCGACGACTCCCTCGAAAATACGTTGTCCCGGAGTCCAGGCCGTTCGTCCGCCGGTCGTCTTCCAGTGCCAAACGTCGAGGAACAGGTCGATTCCATGCCGCCGGCCGGGGCCGTGACGAACGAGGACAAACGCATGGACTTCACCATCCTGCGCGACGAGCGCCTGCATGCAGAACACGGCCTGCCCTGGCATCTTGACTTCGAATTGACTGTCGCCCCAGTTGAGTCCGCCGTCGGTCGAGGAGATCGAACGCATTTCGCTTCCCGTCGGTTGCAGCGTGAAAAAGATTCGCAGCGAGCCATCGGGAAGTTTGATAATAACCGATTCGTTCTCAGGCGACTCCTTAATGAACACCGGCGACGTAATATCGGTCATTGCGACCGAACTATCCGCGTAGACCGCGCCCGGTGCGAGGAGCGAGACAAGCACGGCGGCCGTCGCTTGGGTCCATCGTACCATGATCATGCTGCCGCACTCGCTGTCAATTGACGGCTTAACCTTGCGGATTCAACTGCTCGCACCACGCGCGAGATCAGGATTTAGCCAAGGGCGTACAACTCGTTGGTAACCGACACTTCGTTTGCCCGCGAATAATGATCGGTTGTCAACAAACTGTCGAGCGATTCCCGCGGCAGTGAAAGCTGACTTCCAGAATACAGCGCATCCCGGATGTCCTTCACTTGGTCGTCGGTCAAGGCGACGGTTGAGCGGTGCTCTCTGCCATCCTCCGCGGGCGGTGTGAAGGTGGCATCGGCGAGAATCGACGTGGGTTGCTCGAGCAGGCAACGCACCCGATCCAACGTATGATAGTCGAAATGGGCCCATTGAAAGTCTTCGAATTTGGGTGTCAACCCGACACGGACCTGATCGGGATTCATCAGGAAGACGGGTCCGGTTTCCACGCGAAAGCCATCGGCCTTCAACGAGTAGTCCGCCCATTTGACCGGATACTCAATGCTGAATTGTCGGGCGCCGTCGGCGCTGGTGAACACCGTTCTTGCCATCATCCGCCGCCAATTTTCGATTGCCTTTCGGATTTCGGCGGCCGATCGCAACGGCTCCGCAGGTGCGCGGTGAAGTCGCCAACTAGTCTCGCCGAAGTCTTTGTGCTCAAGCACCGTTGGATTGTTGAGATACGCCGAGCTGTGAGAGCGTTTCGTGAATACGTGAGTTTTGGAAAAGATGATCGAGTAGTCGTATCCCGGGGCCATTTTGCCCGTGTCGGCCAAGGGCGTTAGTCCGGTCTTGGCCATTACACCCATGACATATTCGCTCGTCTTGCCGCTAGCCCGGTCGGTCAGGCAACCACGGCACTCCATCTGGACGCGCACCCAGATTCCGGAGTTCGTCGGCGAACAATAGAGAAAGGAGGAAGGGAAGTCGATTGCTTCTGTACTTCCTGCGACCGCGGAGCCGCCCTCGGCTCCCGCGAGCGGTTGTGCGGCGTGGCCCAGCAGTGCCGCCACGCCCGATCCCGATGCGGCCACAAATCGGCGCCGGGTCCAGCGTGATTTAGTGCCAACTTTTGAGTTGCTGAAATCGCGCGCCATGCTGTATCTCGCGTGTTTGCACGCTGCCCGTGCCCTGAAGTTGCTGTTGCGAATTAGCAGCGGACGCCACACCGACTGAATACTCCGCAAGCGGCCACCGCCAACCACATGGCCCAGGCGGCCGGCTCGGGGATCGCTGCGCCGGCCGAATCGGCGAGTCCCGCGCCGCTGCCGGGCGGCTTGCCGAAATTGGCCCGCCACTGGTTGTAATGCGGCAGGCCGATAGGACCGGGGAGCGAGTTGTTCGAGAGCGGGTTGTTGGTCCCCTCGTTTTCCTTCCAGACGACATAGTCGGCCGTATCGACGACGCCGTTGTTGTTGTAGTCGCCGGGAGTGCCGGCGCTGGCCTGGACCGTGACGTACAGGCCGTCGCTGA
>JBIOWO010000267.1:0-2653 GCA_044868555.1 Lacipirellulaceae bacterium
CCTCAATCCTTCGGGCCTGGAAGGGGCGACGAATGCTCGGGCTTGGATTCCGGCACCGCGCGAAATCGTAGCGGCGCGGATTTCCAGTCGAACGGCATCCGCGGCAGCGGCATCACGCAGGGCGTCAACAGGCTTTGCCCCTCGGAATTGCGGATTTCGAACACGATTCCAGGGCGCGCCACGTCGACGCACCGGTGCCATTGGTCGATCGCCATCCACTCGCTCATGTCACACTTCCATCCGCAGCTGGACGCGGCAGCGACTGCGATCTATCCGCCGATTCGCGAGCCGTGTGCCGCAAGACATATGCTTTCGCGATCCCGGTTACGAGCGGCGAACTGCCCCATTCACATCAGCAGCAAGTCGCCGTTGTGCTGCAGCTGGCCGAAAACGAGCTCGCGAATCGCCGACGGGCTCGAGCCGAAGCTCAAATCCGGCCCCCACGGATCGAACGAGTAGGCATCCTGCTGAACCGGTGCCGGCGCCTGATCGCCAGCCATGCCCACTTTCTCCGAACGGGAGCTCAGCTCGGCAGGCGTACCCTGCGGCCCCCATTCGCCAACTGACACTTCGGCGCCGGCGCCCTTCTTGCCGCCCTTGCCGGGGTTCGTCTTCGTCGTCGCGTCATCCGCACCGTTGATGGTGATCGTCACGGTCTGGATCGCCGTCCCGCCGTGGCCGTCGTCGATGGTCACGTCGTAGAGCTGCGTCAGCGTCTGGCCGGCCTTGAGATAATTGATCGCGCTGTCGGAAACCATGAACGACCAACCGACCGAATCGCTGGAATCGATGCCGCCGGTGTTGAGCGAAAACGTTCCGAGATAGCCGCTTCCCAGCGCCGCGAATGCCGCAGAGTGGAGGTCGGTGCTGTCGGCATCCGTGAAGGTGATCGCGCCCGACGTCGTTTGGGGCGTATTTGCCACCTCGTTGGCGGAGAGGTCGGCCCATTCCGTCAGAGAGGCGGACTGGGCACCGGACGTAACCACCGGCGCCTGGTTGACCGGCGTGGGTGGCGCCGTCCCGATCGTGAACAACTGATCGCTGAACTGCAGGAGTTCGATGTTGAGCAATGTATCCATGCCATCCGGGCTACCGCTGAGAAGGTCGGTGATCGTCCAGGTTTCATCCGCGTTGTGGACCAGCAGATAGTTCGCCAGCAGACCGGAATAGACCGCTGTGTCGGTGCCGGCGCCGCCATCGAGGAGATCGTTGCCGTGCCCGCCGGTGAGCTTGTTGGCGGCGCTGTTGCCGATGATCGTGTCGTTGCCGGACCCGCCGATCGCGTTCTCGACGAGAGAGGCCGGGTTGTCCTGATAGAGCAGCGCGTTGGCGATATTGCCCGCCGCGAGATGGCCGCTGCCGAGCACCGCCAGCTGCGTCGTCGAGACCGTCGTCCAGTGTCCGGGCTGCAGGTCCACGGTCAGGTTGGTGGTGTAGTTTGAGAAGTCGTAAGTGTCGTTGCCGCCGCCGTCCCAGAGCGTCATGAAGATCTTGTTGCCGGCGGGCGCGCCCTCTCCCGCGCCGTCGCTGAACATCTGGCCGGTCGCAGGATCCCACTTGTAGACGGTGTTGCCGCTGTTGGTGGTGTAATTGGCGCCGTACATCTGCTGCAGCGCCGCGATGTCGTACATCATCAGCGTCTGCGGATAGCTGGTCGATCCGTTGGTATAGCCGGTCGTCGTCGACGCACCGACATAGGAGCGATAGCTCATGACCGTGTATTCCAAGGAGTCGTGATCGAGCGGCATGGTGCCGAACGCGCCCTTCACGTCCTGCGGATGCTTCAAGCCCATCGCATGCCCGGTTTCATGCAGCATGGTGAGATAGGCGTAGTTCCCCTTGGTCGGATTGTCGTAGTAGTGTTTCGAATTGTTGAACCATGCATCGCCACCGGCTGCCGACGTGGTGGGATAATAGGCCCAGGCGGTGCCGGGCGAGTCCGACTCCGCGTAACGCAACTCCCCGTGCTGCGAGGCGGTCTCGGGCACCTCGGTGAAGGTGACGTTCGCCACGGAGGCGTAGGTCTGCAGGACCGCGCGGACGGCGGTCTGCTGGACGTCGGTGAATGCCTTGAAATTGGTGGACGGCTCGCCGCTGCCGTAGCTCGTTCCGTAGAAAGAGGGATCGGAGGGAAAGCTGAACGTGAGCGAGCTGACGGCCCACTTAACCCCGCTGAGAACTCCGTCCAGGTACGGGTCGCCGGTCGCGCCGTAGGTGCTGATTGCCGTCACTGTCGCCTCCCGACAAGCCGCAAACCCTTGGCGGGCTCGCGTGGAGGCAATTCTCAGAAAGAAAGCTTGAAGTTTGCATCAAATCACATCGACTGATTGTATTTGCAGTTGAATCAAATTGGCTGTTTGCCCGACCCGCGCGAGCGGGCCCGAATCCGCGTGCCCCCGCTTTTCACAGCTAAAATTTGGGATTGTGCCGGAAATGTCACAGCCCTCTTCGGGGCTGCAAAGTATGCTGATGCCTAACGTTTGTTGGACGGGAGGCGTTGATGAACAAGCTTGTGCTCGCGGGTGCCGCGCTGACGACATTGCTCACCGGCCCCGCAATGGCAGCCGACATGCCGGTCAGGGCACCGGCGCCGCCGCCGGTCTACCGGGCGCCGCCACCCGTCATCTACACCTGGACCGGCTGCTACATCGGC
>JBIOWO010000268.1:0-19449 GCA_044868555.1 Lacipirellulaceae bacterium
TGCAAATCCTCAGCCTCACGTTGTTCGAGAAAACCCCGCTAATTCAGGCTCTCAACGATCAAAACCAACCAATTCCACAAACCCCTGATTCTAACCAGTTGAAAATGTTCGACTTATAGCCGGACACGACTGACCCTACCAACGAAATCATCTAGCGACGAGATTTCTATCCCAGCCTGCGGAGGTGCATACCTGATCCATATGTCGGCACCAACCTGGAACGAACCACCATGACTGGTTTCGTCAATCAAGCCAATGGATCGAATCGTCGCAAAGTTTTGCACTGTTGGACTCAGCAGATCGATCAGTTGCGTCATCGGGGCTCCGTTGCGTGCATAATCCCGCGTGGTCGGATCGATTCCCGCGGACAGCACCAAGCCGATTACATCATCGCGCTTGGCCCAGATGAATCCTTCAAAGAGCCCACCCGGCGCGATCTCAGCCACCGCATTTTGGAGCTGCGGCTCCGGAAACCGAAACAGCTGTGAAACGGACAGGTCGAGCCAGAGACGCTGGTTCACATCGTCGAATGTGAGCAATCCATCCCCGGGCGCCTTCCAGTCCCGTTCGAATACCGCGGCGTGCACTGGGCCGGCTAACGAGAGGAGCAGCAAACAATACACGAGAAGATCGCGGACCAAAATCGCTGCCGCCCGGCGATGCAAAAGCAAACGATTCACGAGTCACCTCCTGTACAAAGAAGGAAGGTGGAATCGATTGCCTGATCTGCTATTCCCGTGCTTTCCATCCTAGCAACCCACAATGGATTTGGGAATCGAAAAATGTAAAAAGACTGCCGAACTTCTTAGCCTGCCTCCGAGCTTATGGTGAAAAAACCGCTAACCGACAACGGTCCAGCCGCCTGACGACGAACTTCACGCGCCCGAATGTAGCATATCGGGGGCGGGCAATTGCAAGTACGATTGCCCAAAATTCACGGAAGTTTACCTGCCGAAACGAAGACCGTGTCAAAAATCTGCCCCGTTCCGAATTGCCTCCCGCGAACTATACATTTGCGACCGGTGGCCAAAAACAGTTGCTGAATCCCGCCGCCGGTTGTGATAGGCTCGCCCTGCGCGCTAAACTGCGCTCGTTCCTTGACAACCCGGACAAGACTGTCAGCGATAGGGCCGCACATGCCGGTCGATGCGCTCACCATGTCGACCATCTCACAGCTGTCAACTTGGATAACCTGCAAGCCCAAATTTGGACCACGACACCCCAAAAACGGCTGTCCCCTTCGAAGGGGTCACGCAAAGTTGTCTAAAAAATGGCCCTTTATGAGATTAGTTCCGCAATTGGCCCGGCGAATGGCCTGGGGCATCGCCCCAGATCATGGTCGATATCCGGGGCGTTGCCCCAGCCACCCAACGAACTGTGATTAAGGTTGTTCCGGTTCTGCTCCCGCTTGTTCCACGGCTTCCGGCTTGGCGGCGACGCGCTCATCGTAGCGCGCGTAGCGCCAGGCCGGGCTCTTGAACGACTCGTCGATCAGCTTGAACAATTCGGGGTCATATTCCTTGAGTTCTTCCCGCGTATTGACATCGTTGTGCACGCGACGTCGTGGCGGGGCGTTGCAGTCGAAGTAGTCCTGCACTCCCTCGGCCCAATACTCTTCCGGATTGGTGGCGGCGTACGTGTCTTCCCACAGACCTTTCTCAAGGGCCTGGTCGTACAGCTCCTTCAGTTGGTCGTTGAACTTAGGATCCAGCCGCCGCAACCCGTAATTGTGGATCGTGTGGGAAAACTCGTGAATCAGGATGTTTTCCTTGGAATAGCGATCACCAGGCAAGTTGAGCAGGTTCTCCTCTCCGCACGAGCAAATTCGGCCGCCCAGGCCGCGCGCCCGCCGGTCCCAGTATTCAGAATCCATGTGGGATTGTTCCGGCACGTCGGTGGTCATCTCGGTCGGCGCCATGACGACGAACCGCACACGGCGGCTGATCATCATTTTCCGGACGTCCTCACGATTGGCCAGCATGTGGTCGATCAGGTAGGCGGCTTCCAGCAGCCCTGCGTCCGATACCTTCGCCGAACTGAGGATTGGCAGCCCGCCCGCATCGACGTACTTCTCGTAAAACGGGTCGAGACGGTAATGTTCGCGGACCGCGTCCGGCACAGGCGCCACTTGCCGTGTGCCAGCCGCGGCGGCGCTGTCAGTCGGCGCGGCGGCCGCCTGCGGCGCTTCGAGCACGAGCTGCACAAGCGACACAGCCTGGCGCGGAAGCGCAAACTTGATGGTGGCCGCGCTGTTTTCAATGCGGACGCTCGCAGGCGCATCTTTCAGTGCTGCAAGTTGACCAGCTTTTTCGAGCTGCGTGTACTGCTCGGCTGTCGGCTCCTGGGGCGAACCCAACTGTTTCCACACGGTGTAGGCGTTGCTGTGGTTCTCATCGATGCGGAAGTGCTTCAACTCGACTTCACCATCAGCGTCCGCCGGCAAATCGAGACCCGCCAGCTTCAATTCAACTTCGGCCGCGGGGCCGGACACATCGTCGTCGTGATAGTGCCACACCATGACCGAGAGGGTATCGCCGTCGCTGGCTGCCAGTGCCGCGACATCCGGCTCTTCGCGGACGCCGCGCCGCATCATGCGCTCCAGCGGCACCGCGTGGTCGCTCTCGACCTGCAGCCGATTGCCGCTCATTTTGCTGAACATGCGGAATACGTTGAGCACCGGCTTGTCGATCCCGTTGGTGGCGAGCGAACGGTAGCCGGCGAAGTAGGGCTGATCCTCGAACTCAAACGCCCAGGTGAGCGCGCCTTCCAGGTTCACGCCGTGTTGGCGGGCGAGGTCGTGTTTGCGGGCAAAACTGGCTGCCGTGTAGCTGGCGTACAGCGTGCCGTTGCGATAGTCATTCTGAGGATACAGCTGCGACCCGCAAGCGGCACACCCATCCGGGTCCGATTCGCCGATCACGATCGGCAGGTTCTTCGTTTCCGGATAGGAGGCGACGAGGCGAAATCCGGCGTCGATCGTGCGCAGCTGATTGGCGATACCCATGCGGACATGGCCGTCGTTGACCGACGGCGCGCCCTTGGAGTGGAAGGCGACGAAATCGAGCGGCGTGCCGGTTTCGCCCGTGGCGTAGTTCTTGCCACGAAGGCAGTGCTCGATAAAGCGGCGCGTGAATCGGCCGCCATCGCCGGCCGTGTCGGCGCCGCCCACCTTGGCCGTGGGCAGGGCACGGCGGACGCCTGCGATGGCGTAGTCGTGTATCTTCAGAAACTCCTCGGGCGTGCCTCGCCAGTAGCCGATGTTCGGTTCGTTCCACACTTCCCAGTACCAGGTTTCCACTTCCTCGCGGCCGTAGCGATCGACGCAATGCTTCGTCCATTGGTATGCGAGCTCGGACCACTTGTCGTAGTCATCGGGCGGATAGGCCCAGCCGGTGAAGATGCGGCCGTAGTTGTCGCCGGGCTTCCAATCGTGCTGATAGGGCTCCGGATTTGTGGACAGGTCTTTGGGCATGAAGCCGATTTGCGCGTAGGGCCGCACGCCGCGCTGAAGGTAGGTGTCGAAGATGTTGTCGAGAACCGTCCAGTCGTAGATCGGTTTGCCGTCGGCGTCCTCGCGGTAGACGCCTGTGGAACCCCACTTGAGCGCGGGCGTTCCGTCGCCCGAACAGAGCAGGTTGTGCGTGCGGAAGTAAACCTTCTTGGGCGCGAGTTCGCCGAGCTCGGCCAACAGCTTCTGGCCGTTCTTCATCGTGGCGTAATTTGGTTCATCGCCGCCGAAGAATCGCCAAATTGGCTTGAGCGGCTCCGCGGTCGCGGCCGCGTCGACGCGGATGGTTACAGGAAAGGTCTCCTGTGCCCGGACGTCGACGACGCCCAGAGCGCCACTGATAACCAGACAGACCACGACCGATTGCAAACGCGCTTGGTTGCTTGCGTGCATTTTTTTATAATAGGGGGTTCGAAGATTTAGAAGTTGACCTCAATCCGTCGTCCATCGTAGGAAACCGCCTTTCGCTCGCCGCCCGGCATCAACTCGACAGAGAACTTGCGAGAAGCAGGTTCCATGCTGCCGGCGCTTTTGTCCGGCTCGATCGTCAGTTGCTTTTGGCCGTCGTTCCATGTGAATCGTGTCCAGGCAAACTTGCCGGTTTGATAATCGAGCGTCGCTCCATCGTCGTCGTACAAACGATATTCCCCGTTGCGGCCGGGGTAGATGCGGATCGTCGTGGGTTCGTCGGTCGGCTGGGAAGTGTACTGGCGAACCGGGTCAAGCGGCAGAATCGCGCCGGCACGCACGTATAGCGGCAGCGTCGCCAGATCCACGGGCCGCGTGATTTCCTGCCCACCCTGGTGCCGCTCGTTTGTCCAGAAGTCGTACCACTGGCCCTCGGGCAGATAGACCTTGCGTTCGGTCGCTCCCTTTTCGGTGACGGGGGCGACCAATATGGCATCGCCCCACAAATACTCGTCGCCGCGCGTTACCGCCTGCGCGTCCTTCGGATAGTGGAGCCAAAGTGCGCGTATCAAAGGCAAGCCTGTGTCCAGTGCCTCGCGGCAGAGCGTGTACGAGTAGGGCAGGAGTTGATAGCGCAATTCGAGATACTTGCGGCAGATCGGCTCGACTTCGGCATTGTGGAGCTCGTTGGGATCGACGTTGCGGTTGTGTTCGTCCGGGCCCATTTCGCCCGTGTTCCAACCCCACGGCAGGCGGAGATGCCAGGTCCGCCCGTGCGCCCGGAACGACGGACAAAACGCGCCAAATTGGAACCAGCGCACGTACAACTCGCCGGTGAACTCACGGGTCGGATAGAATCCGCCGATGTCCGTGCCCCAATATGGCGACAGGCTGAGCCCGTGGTTCTGGCCAATCGGAACTTGCTTGGCGAGGGTTGCCCAGCGGCTGTCGATGTCGCCGGTCCAGATCCAGCCGCCGTACCGCTGGACGCCGGCGTAACCCGTACGCTGAAGATTCCACGGCCGCACGTTGGGCCGATCGAGGAGCGGGCCCTGGTAATACAACCTGTGTCGGGCGATCCGCGACTCGCGGCGCAGCTCATCGCCGTCATCCGGCCACCAGCCATCGACGCCCAGCGCAAACGTTTTTCGATGCCGGGCCCAATATTGCGAAATGTCGCTGCTGCGCCGGTTCGGCCGAGCGATTTCAGCGTCGGCGTCGTCCACATCGACACGTTCGACGGCCAGACCGGTGAGGCGGCGCGGCGGCGCGTTCTGGTGCAGCACGATGTGGAAATGCTGGTCGTGCAATGCGTCGATGATCTCGGCCGGCTTATCGAACGTGGCTGGATTAAAATCGACGCTGGCGTGCCCGGTATTCCATCCGGCGGGGCAGTAGCCGGTGCCCAGATAGATCAGCGCATCACACGGAAGTTTTTTCTCGCGGAGCGTGCGGGCCACGCCGAGCACTTCGTCCGGCCCGGCCAAGGTACGGTGCGACTGCATGTACCCCAGTGCCCATTTCGGCGGGAGCGGGGCCGGGCCCACGAGCCGCGCGTATTCACGCAGGACGTCTGCCGGCTTGTCCCAGGCGATCAGGTACACCTCCAACGGCGAATCTGTCTGGCCCATCCAGGGCGTAAATGTCGCCTGGGCTTCCCGCAAATCGAACTCGCCAAGCGGGTGATGCACGAGCAGAGCCCAACCATCGGTGCCAACGAGAAACGGCACGGCGACCCAGGAACCGTGCGTCGGCCGCTCCCAGGCACCCCAGCCGTCGCGCATGGTGTACCGGGCACCACGGCGATCGAATTGCTGAGCGCCCTCGCCCATTCCGAGCACCGGTGCCTGGGCTCGAAACGACATCGTGCCGTCCGTGCCACTGAATGCGAGTTCTTGAATGGCTTCCCCGGATGGGCGCTGAATCGAGATCTTGAGCGGGTCCGCAGTAACGACGACGCGAAGCTTGCCTGCGTTGATTTCTTGCGACGGCTCAAGCTTGCGGGCGCGGAGTTTGTTGGTGGGCTGCTGTTCTACCAAAACACTAGACGGCGGGGCCGGTCGAGGCTCGCCGTTGGACTCGTCCAGCGGTGCGAGGACTATTTGGAGTGTCCGCTCGCTAATTTCGTTGATCGACAATTCGGCATCTTTATCGCCGTATCGGACGGGCGCCGTCTGCGCGCTTGCCGCGGAGGTGACGAAATTGGGCGAGAGCGATGCGAAGCCGAGTACGAGTTGCAATGCAAGATGTTTCATCGAATTTGCTCCTCTGACGCAGTCGATCGGGTTGGTTCACAAAAATGCGTTGGACGTTGTTTAATGCGTTCTAAAGTTGCCGCTGCGGCGGCGTGAAGCGATTGCGCGGGACCCAGCGCGTGTTGTATTCCAGCTGCCAATCAGCGCCGTCGTCGTTGGCGGCGGTGTCGCGGCCCGGCAGCGGCTCCACAAACCTGTCTGGCAGCGTGTTCGGATCGACTTCTTTGATCCACCCGCGTGTGTACAATAATAGTGTGCGGACCGTGTCCGGTCGCCGTTCAGGTAACGAGCGCGCCGTAAATTCGATCGTCGCGCCATCGCCGGAATTGAGGATCGCCAGCCGGCCGTCGAACATGGTCACGAGCGGCGCGATCTCGCCGTAACGCGTGCACCAGCCCTCGACCGAAGTCAGCCACGGCGGCGTGTCGCTCATGCGTGCCAGGTTTGGCACTTGAGGCTGATCGGAAGCGTGCGGCCGCAATTCGGCGAACCCAAACCACTGGAGGTCGGCGGTGGCCGGCTCGAGTTCGGTGACTTGAGCCGCTCCGGCCGGGACCGCCTCGTACAACGCGATGCGGTCCCAGCGCACTTCGAACGAAGATGTCAGGCGTAGGCGTAGCGGCTTGCCGTTTAGTCGCTTCACATCCGGCGGAAGTTTGCCGGCCAGGTCGCAGACGATGGACTTGGTATTGCCGGCCGGAAAGCCGACCATTTCGTCGACGGCCTGCCAACGGCCGTCGGTGCCGGCCGCTTCGAGCCGTGGCCAAATGACTTGCAGATCGCTGCGCTGCGACGCGGCGATGTTCGTCGACGAATTTCCAAAGGGAAACCAGCCGGTGAGCGCCAACAGCAGGTGATCGGTGTCCTCCAAATCTCCAAAGTCAAGCTCGATGGACAGTGGCTCCGTGAAGCCCAGCAAAGGCGGCGGCAAAGGGCGTCCTGGCTCGGCCATCACGCCATCCTCTTTGGCCAGTGCGGCGGTGCGATCGATGCCGTCCGATCCTTTCGCTTCACGCGGCGCGACCGGCGAACGCCCGATTTGAAATTGCGGTCCTTCGACGCCGGCGGCAGCAACCCGGTCGCGCGAGAAAACAGTTGTGTCAGCCGGATGATCCACTGCCAACAGTTTTATCCCGTCCAGGTAGACGACTTCCCGCAGCTCGGAAGTAAACCGTAGTCGGGCAGCCAGGTTTTGATCCGCAAATTGCTCCGCCGGCCCCAGCACAAAGACCTCGTCCGCGTCGGCCGGCAACGGCACACCGCGGGCCGCCGAGACGTTGAGCGGGGAAGTTCCCAATACATCGGTGACGAATTGCCATGCACCGTCGGTCCAGGCATAAAGGAATGGGCAGGAACTGCTGCGGACAAACTCCACGATCGTAATCCGCACCGGTTCGCCGGTCAGGGCGACGCCGATTTCGTTCCGCGCGATTCCGTTCATCCACAGGGTTTGAATCGAGTCGGCCATGGTCTTTTGGCCGAGGCCAATTTCGATAGGCAGTTCGCGGTCGGTCCAGCGCGTGACGACCAGTTCGCCGCTGCGGACCTGCACGCGCACGCCGATCGAGCTGGGGCTGCCCACAAACGAGCGGAGCGCGAGTTTCAGTTGGTGATTTGTTGTCGGAGTTTCGTTGCGCAGCAGCACGAGCGGCCCGTCGCTTGGGACGAGCGTCAGGTCGGTGCGTCCATCGCCGTCGATATCGGCATCCAACAGGCCGGCGCGGCGGGGCGTCGTCGGGGCCGGCAGCGATTCGGTAGCGACGGCAAACCGTCCCCCAACGTTGCGGATGAGCGTCAATTTCCGCTCGTCGCCGGCGCGACCGGCAACGGCGACGTCGAGCCAGCCGTCGTTGTCGACGTCGATGGTGGTGGCGGCGTCGACTTGATCGAGGCCCAGCGTCAATTGCTGCCGCTCCGTAGTGCCTGTGATGACGAGGGTCACACCATTGGATGATACAAAGGCCAGATCAGCGAGATTATCGTTGTCAAAATCGTTGGTCAGGAGCCGCTTTGCTGCCGGCCACCCGGGAGATGCCACTTCCTCCTTGGCGAAGCGGCCGCCGTATTGATTGCGGTACAGCGTGGCAGCCTCCGGCCCGGCCACCACCAAATCGACCCCCAAATTCGTGCCGTCCAGCTCCACGGCCGCGATGTCGACGCAGGGTCCGCTGTCGGCCAGCCCGAATTCCTGCGTGGCATCGACGAATCGGCCATCGCTGTTATTGCGCCAAGCTCGGAGGCCCTCTGTCGACCCCACGCACAGGTCGATGTCCCCGTCGTGGTCCAGATCGATCCAACGGGCGACGTCGCCGCGGGCGGCCGACAGGTTGGAGGCCGCCGTCAAATCGTCAATGCCCTGGCCGGGACGATATCGGACGAACCATGTCTGACGCGGCGTGACGATGGCGACCTCGGGTTGTTCGCCTTCTGCATCCGCATCTGCATCGCGTCGGGCCGCGGTCGGCGGCCGAGCACGTTGGTCCACCAGGGCGTTGCCCACCAGCACGATTGCCCCATCGCCCATCGGCCCCAGGAGCTGTTCACTACGGGCGATTTCGGTGAGTCGCCCCGACGAATCACAGTTGAAGATAAGGACGCGGCCGTCGGCCGTCACTCCGACCAACTGATAGCGGCCCGAGTCCTCGAGAGCGAGCACCGCCAGTCCGACTAATTGTCCGGAATCCGCTACCGGCCCCGGCAAGGGTTCCAGCGCCACAAACTTGCCGGCCGGACCAGCGACGGCGCGCGGCTTTATTGCGTCCGATTCGCCGGCTTCGGCCTTCGTATAGCGACATTCCTCGAGGGCCAGAGGATCGGAGGGACCTTTGATCGAGCGAATTCGTTGGTAGTCGCGCATGTAGCGGGCAAACGCTTCCTGGTTACCCGCCTTGCGTGCCGCAGTGGCGAGTTGATACTGGGCGCCGCCGTGCAGCGGATCGAGCTCGGCAGCTTTTTCGAACTGCCGCTGCGCTTCGTCACTCCGACCGAGAGCCGTCAGCGCCAGGCCGTATTGAAAATGAAGCGTAGCCTCGTTGGGATCGAGCTCCGCAGCTCGGCGAAGATGCTCGGCCGCGTCGTCGTAGCGCAATTTTCGATTCGCGGCGAGTCCGGATAGATAAGCGATTTCGGCCGAAGGCGCGGGCGATTCGGCCTCGAGGCGTTTCAATTCGGCGATGGCGAGATCGGGTTGTCCGCTGAGCGTGTAGGCCCGCGCCAAGTTGCGGCGCATGGCCGCCGAATTGGGCCGCAGCGCCAGCGCCTGTTTGAGCACCCCGACTGCCTTCTCGAACTCCCCATTCTCGAGCTGTGCTTTCGCGGTATTGGAAAGCGATGTGAAATCATCGGTCGCCGGCCGCACCGTTACGACACGGTCAACTCCCTCGACCTTAACGTCTTGATTCTTTCCATCCGGCCAGGTGACGGTCAGGCTGTCGACGGCATTTGCTTTCCCCAGGCCGAAGGTGAGGATCGGTTCGGACTGCGACAGGTAGCTGCGCGTCGGGTGGACGTAGCGGCGCTGGGTGACGCCGCCCGCACGAAGTTCGATCACGGCGCCGATGGAATGCGGATTTCCCGACGGGCCTTCGAGCTTACAGCGCAGCCAGTGGCTGCCCGCCTGCTGTTCATTGCGCAACAGGAGCGGCGGGCCCTCCACCTGGTTGATCACCAAATCCAAGTCGCCGTCCGCGTCGATATCGGCCGACGCCAGCCCACGGCCGACGATCGGCTTGGCGAGGTCGCGAATGTTGCTGGCGGGTAAATCGGCGAATTCGGGTCGCTTATCGGAGCCCGCGTTCCAGAACAACTTGGCGGGCTGGCGATATTGCTGGTTCGGCTGGGCCGTGGTGATGGTTTCCTCCAGATGGCCGTTGGTTTCCACGAGGTCGACCCGTCCGTCCAAATCGAAGTCGTCGAACAGCAGTCCAAAGGTGAGCACGTCGCGCGTCGGTCCGCCGATGCCGACGGGAATCGTCTCGTCGGTGAAGAACTTGTCGTCGTTGCCTTGCAAGACGTACAGCGAAGTCATCTCGTTGGCGAAGTTGCTGACGGCGATGGCTAATTCTTCGTTGTTGCGAATCCAGGCGGCGTCGATGCCCATGCCGCTGGTGGTGAGCCCGGCCGCGTTCAATGCGAAGCCGCGCGATTCGCCCGTTTCCTCAAATGTGCCGTCGCCCCGGTTACGGAACAGGAAGTGGCGCACGGTGTCGTTGGCCACGAACACGTCGGGCAAACCGTCGCGGTCGAAATCGACGAATGCCAGCGCCAGCGCTTTTCCGGCGGGCTGGCCCGTCGCCGGGTCGGTGACATGGATGCCGGCGGCGGCGGAGACATCGGTGAATTTGCCGCCGTCGTTGCGATACAGGTAGTTCTGCACTCCGGGAAAATTGGAGGGATGCGCGTAGGTCAGACCCTGACCGGGAACGCGAAGCGTGGCGGCTTTGTCCAGTTCGCGTGTCCAATGCAAGTAGTTGCAGACAAACAGGTCGAGATCGCCGTCGCGGTCGTAGTCGAAGAAGCCGGCGCTGGTGGTCCAACCGGCCGGATCACCGGCGACTCCGGTTTCGGCCGTGACGTCGACAAACCGGCCCTTGTCATTGCGGTAGAGATGATTGGCCCCCACCGCGGTGATAAACAGGTCGTCGTCGCCGTCCGCATCGTAGTCGCCAACGGCAACGCCTTGTCCATAAAAGTCGGCATTTAGGCCGGCCTCAGCCGTCACGTCAACAAACGCTTTCCCGCCGTCGTTGCGGTACAGCGTCAGCGCGCTGGACTGCGGATTGGGATTCTGCTCGTTCCACGGCCAGGCCCTTCCGCTGATTAAGAGCAGGTCCGGATCGCCATCGTTGTCGTAATCGAAAAATGCGACGCCCGATCCGCCCGATTCAGGCAGCATTTTCTCGCCGGTCGCTCCGCCGCGTTGGACGAAATCGACGCCGGCCGCCTGAGTCATGTCGGTAAACGGGATTGCGGGCAGGGCTTCGGCAGAAACAGTCGGAGCCGGCGGGTTGCCCTGAAGCGGCGGCGCCGCAGCCGGTTGACCTCCCCAATGCGTGAAGCCGTAGATTGCCGCCGCAATCGCGATGAGCACTAAACCAATCAGTACTGGGCGGCGAACACCGTTACCCGGCGGCGAATCCTGTCTCGAGTCCACCATCGCCTTCGATCCTTTCGCTGTCGAAATTGTCGGAAACGAATTCGGAAAATATCATGGGCCGGCTAGTTGGACGGCGACCTCTTCCAATGCCCGGTTCCACGGCTGCACCTGTTCAACTCGCCGACAAATGGTAATCACGTTCTCGTCGGCGAATTTCCGGCCGACGATCTGCAGCCCAACGGGCAAGCCGTCGGCCGTTTGACCAGCCGGAACCGAGGCGGCCGGGTGGCCGGTGAAATTGAACGGATGGGTCAGGCACCAACCGATGCATCGTTCGATGGGCCGGCCGTTGACGGTTTCGGGGCCGAGCGTTTGACCGTCGACCGCGTTGGTTACGGGAAGCGATCCGACCGTCGGCGTCAGCAGCCCATGATACTCGGCAAAAATCTTTTGAATCGCACGCCATACGCCAGAACGTAGTGTATCATCGCGGCGCAAATCAAGCGCTGTGGTTCGGCGTGCCTGATCGACCATGGCATGGATCGGAGCGGGGATATCATCGGCGAATTCGGTGAGCAAATTGGGTCCGAACTTGGCCATGCTGTCGAACATCTCCAGATATAAGACGCCGACTTGGCGGCACCACAACTGAGCAAGTTGATCCTGATCGAGCGGCAGTTCCACCGCGATCTCGTCGATGCGAACGCCCGACTCGCGGAGCTTGGCCACACATTTCTCGACGACTCGGTCGATCGCCGGCTCCACGGCAAACACACCCAAATCGCGGCTGTACGCGAGGCGCAGCTCGTTGGGGTGCGCTTGGAGCGCGCCAATCAGATCCATGCCATCATTGGGCAGGCTGAACGGGTCGTCCTCATGCGGGCCGGACATGGCCTGGGCCATGAGGGCGACGTCGCGCACGGTGCGTGCCAGGGGGCCCGTATGGACAAACGGCGTGTGGGAAAGAAACGCGTTGGGCGCGCCCGTGTTCGGGATACGACCGAACGTCGGCTTGAATCCGACGACGCCACACCAAGCGGCCGGGATGCGGATGGATCCGCCGGCATCTGACCCTTGCGCGAGCGGAACCATGCCAACAGCTACCGCGGCGGCACTGCCGCCGGATGAGCCGCCCGCATTCCGCGACAAGTCGAATGGGCAGCGCGTGGGGCCGAACAGTCGATTGTCGGTGGTGCCTTTGTGACCGAACTCGGGTGTGTTGGTTTTTCCAAGAAGGATGGCCCCGGCCTCTTCGAGGCGGGCCACGTGGGCGACCGTTTGATCCGGGACAAAGCCCGCCAGCGGTCGGCAGCCGAAGGTATTTCGCACCCCGGCTCGGAAATCGAACAAGTCCTTGATCAAAATCGGCACGCCGTGCAGCGGGCCCAGCCACTGGTTCTGCGCGGCGAGACGATCGGCACGTTCGGCAGCCGTAAGCGCCTCGTCAAATAGCGTCGTGACGACGGCGTTGATTTTTGAATTGAGCCGCTCGATGCGCTCGATCGCTGCGCGGGTCGCCTCGACGGCGGACAACTCGCGCTTGCGCAGCCGGTGCGCGAGTTCCGTGGCGTCGAATGTGTCGTGGGTGGTCAAGCCGAGTTCATCGGGCGCGGCGGTTTTTCCGAGCAGAACACTACTCATGTTTTTTCGGTTGGAAAAGCGTCGGGTTGTGGTCCCGGCGTGAGCTCGACTTTGCCATCGCCAAGCTTCCGTCTGGTCTCATTGGGGTCGATCATGAAAACGATGCCCACGAGCACGACCTGAATGCATCCCAGAGCAACATGTGCACCGGGCATCGTGAAATTCGTTTCAAATTTGTCCGCGACAATCGCCCCCAGCCCATTCGAGACGTTCAATAGCGCCATGTATGCCGTGAATTGGGTGGCGGCGACGGGCGGCCAGCAAAGTCCCATGAACAGCGCGAACATCGATACCTGCAGAAACCCGCCCAACGCGGTCTCAACTAGGAATAGCATGGTAATGGCATTGTTGTTCGTCCAGAGGCTGGCGGTCAGGGCATAGACGAACCAGCAGGCCGACATCGCAGCCAGACTCAGGATCACGGTGCGTTTGGCCCCAATTGCCGAGGCCAGGAAACCACCAACGAGCGATCCTCCCAAACCAAACCATACTGCCTGCCCACCTTCCAAATGGAGCCACTGCTCTTGCGACCAGCCAAGTTGCCGTTGCACATGGACGGGCCAGAAGACAAGGTGACCATTCACTGTAATTAGCGAAAGAATTGCCAAGACGCCGGCAAGCTGAGTGGACCGTAGGGAAAAGGCCTTGGCTAGGAACCCGAACACCTGTCGGAGCGACGACGGCCGAGGCACAGCGGCGGACAGCGACTGCGATTTGTCGCCGCCGATGCCAGGCAGAAGTACGTCGCCGCGCCGTTCCCGGAATAACAGCGGACAGACGGCAATCGACAGCAGCACGGTCACTTGCAGCTTGATGGCAGTGGGAAAGCCATACTGCTGAATGTATTGGCCAAGTGTCTTGCCGCCAAAAAAAGAGCCGGCGTAATTCGACCCGTACATCAGGCCGTTGGCGACACCGCGTTCTTTGTCGGGCAGGAGGTCGACCGCCAGCGCATCGACCGATACATCTTGCAGCGATGCGAAAATGTTCACCAACAGGACCATGAAGGCCAGAAGCTTCAAGCTGGCTGCCAGGTTGGGAATCTGCAACATGGCCAACAGGGCGACGGCCATGAGGACCTGAGCTGCGAGAATCCACGGCCGCCGCCGGCCCATGGGCGCGTACCCGAAGCGGTCAATAAAGGGCCCCCAGACCCATTTCATCGCCCACGGCAAACTGACCATGGCGACGATGTTCCCTACGGCGTCGGTGGTTACGCCCAGGCCAATCAGGTAGGTCTTGAGGGCGATCCGCACAAAGCCGTCTGGAATCCCCTGGGCGGCGTATAGGACGCAAAGAGTTCCGAGGCGAAGGGGACGATTTTCGCTGAGATAGGGGCTCATGAAGAGTTCGTACGGACTATTGATCGCCAGGGGACGCCAGTATATACTCAACTTTGGTTTTTGTACACTAAATCAACCTCGACCAACCCACGGTCTAGCACCGATTGAGGCAATGGGGCATTTGAGCCGCACCTTTAACCCAAATTGCTGTGCAAACGGGGACGTAGTTTCACAGTATATGAAAAAGTGATGCTGAAGTGACCTAAAAACTGTGGCATGGATTTCCAGGGTGATTTCGTCGATCAGGACAATCGGAAACAACCACTGGGAACACGCATTGAGGAAATTTGAATGGCATCCGCTTTACGGGGTGGATGCCGACCGTCGTTGCGCCAGGCGGAGATATCTTGCATTTGGAATGAACAAGGAAAAGAGGACGATTTGATGACCTTAAATTGGCGCGGAGTCTTTCCCGCCGCCACGACTCAGTTTTCGGCCGATTACTCGGTTGATGTGGAAGGTACGCTGCGACATCTCGACTCAATGGTCGATGCGGGCGTGCATGGACTGATCATGCTGGGCACCGTGGGCGAGAACTGCTCGATCGAATTTGGCGAGAAGCTGGACGTGTTGCGCGCGGTGGTCGACCGGTTTGGCCGTCGCGTCCCGGTGATCACCGGCGTGGCCGAATATACCACATCACTTGCCTGCCGCTACGCCGAGGCTGCAGAATCTGTCGGCGTGGACGGACTGATGCTGTTGCCGGCAATGGTCTACAAATCGGACGCGCGCGAAACGATGGCCCATTTTCGTACCGTGGCCAGGGCCGTCGATTTACCGATTATTTGTTACAACAACCCGGTCAGTTACACCGTCGACATTACGCCGGAGATGTTTGAAGAACTTGCGGATGAGCCGCGGTTCGTGGCGATCAAGGAGTCGTCCGAAGATTGTCGGCGGATGACGGATATCAAGAATCGTTGCGGTGATCGCTACGCGCTGTTTGGCGGCGTGGATGATCTCGTGCTGGAAAGCGTGATGCTTGGGGCGGTAGGTTGGGTGTCGGGTTTGGTGAACGCCTTTCCGGCCGAGAACCGCATATTGTGGGACCTGGCCATCGCCGGCCGCTATGAGGAAGCCGTGGAATTGTATCGTTGGTTTACACCGCTATTGCACCTCGATACCCATCCCAAGCTGGTGCAATACATAAAGCTGGCGATGGCCGTGCGCGGTTATGGATCGGAGATCTGTCGGCCACCTCGGTTGCCGTTGGTCGAACCCGAGCGATCGCAGATTCTGTCGATCATTGAGCGGGCGATTGAATCGCGGCCATCAGCTTCGCGTTTTGAAGTGGCCAGGGCCTCTTGACCGCGACAAGCTGAGGCGGCAGTCTTTAGGTCGCGGCACAGTACGCCGGGCAGTCGCGTCGTGCGCATCGCGCCAGCAAGCCGCTTAACTCTGCCCACCGGGCGGTCAACGCTTCTTCAGGAGACTGGCAAATCTGAGCCGGAGTATGACGATGGAACCCGTCCTGATTGGTGGCACGTGGAGGCCGGCTCAGCATGAGGGGTCGCTGCGGGCAGTGAATCCGGCCAATGGCGAACCGCTCGGCTTTGAGTTTCCAATCAGTTCGTGGGCCGACTGTGACGCGGCATTGGCGGCAGCCAGCTCCGCCGCACTGGAGTTGGCCGCCGTGACACCGGACACCATCGGGGACTTTCTCGAGGCATACGCCGACCGACTCGCGGCAAATTCTGAGGCGGTTTGTGCCGAGGCGAATCGCGAGACGGCATTGCCGATCAAGCCCCGCCTGGCGGACGTGGAAATGCCCCGCACGGTGAATCAGCTTCGGCAGGCAGCGGCGGCTGCTCGAGAGGGTTCGTGGCGGATGGCCACGATCGATACGGCGAATAACATCCGCTCGTGCTACGGCCCGATCGGGCCGGTGGCCGTCTTTGGCCCCAACAACTTTCCGCTGGCGTTTAACGGCATTTCGGGCGGCGATTTTGCCGCCGCGATTGCCGCGGGCAATCCAGTGATTGCCAAGGCGCATCCGTCCCATCCGCGAACGTCGCAACTCCTGGCCCAGGCGGCCCACGAGGCGGCAACTGCACTGCGGCTGCCGGCCGGCAGCGTGCAGCTCTTGTATAAGATGTCCAGGCGAGATGGTACACGACTGGTGAGCGACGAGCGTCTCGGAGCGGTCGCGTTTACAGGCAGCCGGGCGGGTGGACTGGCGCTGAAGTCGGCTGCCGATGCCGTGGGAAAACCCGTCTACGTTGAGATGCCCAGCGTCAACCCGGTGTTCTTTTTGCCCGGCGCCGTTCATGAGCGGCGGGCCGACCTGGTGAACGAGTTGGCCGGGAGTTGCCTCTTGGGGACCGGTCAGTTTTGCACTTGTCCGAACCTGTTCGTGCTGTTTGCCGGCGACGAAGCCGAGGCGTTTCTCGCGGAGCTGAAGTCGCAATTCGAATCGCGGCCCGTGGGGCCGCTGCTGTCGGATCACGCACTCGAAACGCTGGAGAGTTCCGTTGCCGCGCTGCGGCAGGCAGGAGCGGAGCTGGTCACCGGCGGCCGCCGAGGCAAGCCGCCTGGTTTCCGTTATGAGAGCACCTTGTTGCGCGTTTCCGGCGATCACTTCGTGAACGACGCGGCTCGACTGCAGACCGAGGCCTTCGGTAACGCGACGTTGGCCGTTGTCGTGGACGACGTCGAACAGGCTCGCGCGGTGGCCAAGCAGTTGGAAGGAAGTCTGACCGGTACGCTGTACTCGGCAACCGATGGGACCGATGATCAGCGGTACGCCGCGGTTGCGCCGGTATTGCGGCGCCGCGTCGGCCGGTTGCTGAATGACAAAATGCCGACGGGTGTCGCAGTGTCGCCGGCGATGAACCACGGCGGCCCGTTTCCTGCCACGGGCCACCCAAGCTTTACAGCCGTGGGCATTCCCGCATCCATGCGTCGTTTTGCGATGCTCGAATGTTACGACAATGTCCGCCCCACGCGTTTGCCGCCTGGGCTGCAGGATGCGTCGCCCAATGGGCGCATGTGGCGACTTATCGACGGCAAATGGACGCAGCGCGCGGTTGGCGAGGCGTGAAACCGGCGAGCGCTGGGGTGTTTGGTCGATGAGTGCAACACGCGAACGGCGGACCGGCGATCCCTACTATCAGAGCGCGTTTTCGGTCGACGAATTCGCGCGCCGGCGATCGGCGGTGGCCGCGGCGATCGGTGATGGTTTGGCAGTGTTGCAGGGATCGCCGGCCACAGGAGCGTTCGATCTGTTCCGGCAGCACAACGATTTCTTTTATTTGTGCGGCGTCGAGACACCGCATGCCTACCTGACGATCGCCGGTCGCAGCGGCCGTACCGTTTTGTATTTGCCGCCATGTGACGCCAAATTGGCCGAACAGGAAGGAGCGGAACTTAATTCGGACGCGGCCGAGACGGCGGCACGGCTCACGGGCGTCGACGACGTAAAGCCGCTCTCTGCCTTACGGGACGACTTGCGCGGCAGGACGGAATTATTCGCCTGCCATCTTCCGCCGGAAGTACGACAGGCTTGCCAGGATACGCTGCGCCACGCCCGGCACCAGTCCGCGAACGATCCCTGGCGGGCGAATGGCGAACCATTTCACACGACGCTTTCGCGATTGTGTCCCGCGGCGACGATTCGCGATCTCTCGCCATTCGTCACGGAACTACGACTCATCAAGAGTCCGGCCGAAATCGCGGTGATGCGTCGGGCCGGACGGCTGGCGGCGATGGCTGTCAGCGAGGCGATGCGCTCGACGGCCCCAGGCCTGGTCGAAGGGCAATTATCCGCAGTCGCCGAGTACGTCTTTCAGCTGAATGGCGCCGGCGGTCCCGGCTATCGGCCAATCGTGGCCTGCGGACCCAACATCTGGAACATGCATTACTACCGCAACAACTGCCGACTGGTGTCCGGTGAGCTCGTGCTCATGGATTATGCTCCGGATTGTTCGGGCTATACGAGCGATATCGGGCGAATGTGGCCCGTCAGCGGTCGCTATGAGACCTGGCAGCGACAACTTTATGGGTTTGTCGTCGAGTACCACTTGCTGCTATTGGAACTGATTGCGCCCGGCCGGACCACGGCCGAAATCTGCGCACAAGCTGCCGAGAAACTGCTGCCGATTGTGGATCGAACTCAATGGGTCCATCCGTCGTTTGCCGAAGCCGCCCGTACACTCCTCCGGTCGGAGAAGCAGTTCACGCACACCGTCGGCATGGCGGTCCACGACGGGGGAGAGTACAAGGTTAGGGAGTTGCGGCCCGGCATTGCCTTCGCGCTCGACCCCCAGCTTTGGGTTCCGGACGAAAGGCTTTACATTCGGGTGGAAGATACGGTTGTGGTGACGGAGCGGGGCGTCGAGAATCTTACCCGCGATTGCCCACACAATTTGGACGACGTGGAGCGGTTGATGAGCGAGCAAGGGCTGATTCAGCTTCGTCCGGATCTAATTCTTGATTGACGATCGAGGCGTCGCTCGTTGCCCATAACTCGGCAAGACGATGGGTCGAATTGCTCTTTGGCGAAAAGAAATCGACCTGCCGCAAATCCACAGGTAGGCGCCTGAAAAAATCAGCAGCATGAGCGATGCTGACTCGGGTTCGGGAATCATCGCCGCTGCCAGGGCGGCACCTGTCCCCGGCGCGCTATTACCGAAGCGTGCCTTCCAGAAGTCGTAATCCAGGTCGTTCACGACGCCGTCGGGCGTGCCGCCGGGACCAGTGCCGTCGGCTGCCAAATTGGGGCCGTTTAGAGTGAGCGTTTCGCGCCAGATAACATAGTCGGCCGTGTCCACGACATTGTTGTGGTTGTAATCGCCGGGCAGCAAGGTCGGCACAATCGCACGGATGTTATCGAGATAGAATTGGCCGCCGATGTTTTGCCCAACGTAGGCAACCATCGGATTGTGGATGATACGGAATTCGCTGACAGCGGCCAGTGCCGCCGTCGTGCTATCGCCATTCAAGGCCGTGAAGTTGGTCGCGAGGACGTCAACAGTGAGTGAATGCCAGTTGTTGTCGGCAGCGACGGTCATCCCAGTCGTAACATGCGTGTCGCCATTGCCGCCACCTGAGACGCCACCGGGACCGGCAATGCCCAGTCGCATGGAAAGCGGGAAAGCGTTTGGATTGCGGACGTCGAACTTGATCTGGCTGATTCCGGCGCTAGTCCAGTTTCCAAGCCATTGCGATTCATTCCGCACAAGCAGCTTGCCGCTGCCAAGT
>JBIOWO010000269.1:0-20104 GCA_044868555.1 Lacipirellulaceae bacterium
CACTTATCAGGTCCGTCCACATACCGGCCGCCAGCAATTTGCTCGACAACAGATCGATCATCGCCGTATCTCCCGCTTACGCAGTGTCTTTGCTCGTGCTATTGCTCTTCGCCGCGACAATGCGTTCGATCTCATCGACCGAGAGTCCGCGGCTCACGAGGTCGCGTTTGAATTCCAGTTCGTGCCGATGGCTGACGTATTTGCGTACCTGTTTGGTGAACGACGCCACCACGCCCGACAACACACAGATAAGCGCGATGACAACCCACCAGTGGTCGAGCAACAATTTAAACCAAGTCGTCGCTGAATCTTCCATTGCCCTCACCTCCAACAAACGTGCCACCAAAAACGATCCCGAACCCATCCTACCGCAACTCAGTCCCCTATTCGTGCCACCCCAGCGAATCTTGCCTGCCCCCAACCCGAATCGCGAACCGGGTTGCTCGGAAGTCGCTGTGACGAGTCGTCCCCGACCCCGATCGGCCCAGTCCCAGCGAAATCGCAAGGGGAGGTTCCGCACCCCATACCAACTACATTGCGCAGCCACCCACGAAGATGCCCAAAAATCGGGGGAGGAATTCTGGGCATCTTCGCAAAAACACGGCAAATTCGCGCTAGGCACCACCCGGCAAGCTCTCAACTCCCTGCATCCCGCATCCTCCATTCTCGACTGCCTACTTTTTAAGCGTCCGCTGCCCGCCACTCGTTGACACCTCGTCGTAAACTGTTTACCGTAAACATGTTGCCATATTTTTCCCTCCTGCGGCATGTTTCCCGCCTGCCGCCGTCAACCGCCGGATACGAACGTGGCAGATAAGCCCTGGGGTGGTGTGTTTGACCATGCGACCGACCGTCGCGTCGAGAAGTTCACCCAAAGCGTGACCTTCGACCGCCGCCTCTCCAGCCACGATATCCGCGGCTCCATCGCCCACGCCAACATGCTCTCGGCCATCGGCGTCCTGACCGACCACGAACGGCACCAGATCGTCACCGGCCTCGAACAGATCGGCGACGAAATCGCCGCCGGCCAGTTCGAATTCCGCCTCGATCTCGAAGACGTCCACATGAACATCGAGCGGGCCCTGGTCGACCGCATCGGCGACGTCGGCCGCAAGCTCCACACCGGCCGCAGCCGCAACGACCAGGTGTCAACCGATCTGCGCCTGTGGGTCCGCGACCAGATCGACGCGATCTCCGGTCTGCTGCAGGATCTTCAACGGGCCTTCATCGGCCGCGCCGACCGCGACGCCGGCGTCATCCTGCCCGGCTACACCCACATGCAGCGGGCCCAGCCTGTGCTGGCAGTCCACTATTGGCTCGCCTACTGCGAAAAGCTGGAGCGCGACCGCGACCGGCTCGCCGATTGCCGACTCCGCGTCAACCAATTGCCGCTCGGCACCGCCGCCCTGGCCGGCACCACCATCCCCATCGACCGCCAGATGGTCGCCGACGAACTCGAATTCGACGGCATCCTGGCCAACAGCCTCGATTCGTCCAGCGACCGCGACTTCGTCCTCGAATTCGCCTTCTCGTTGGCGACGACCGCCGTCCACCTCAGCGGCTGGGCCGAGGAGTGGATCCTATGGAGCACGACCGAGTTCAATTTCCTGCGCCTGCCGCACCAATTCTGCACCGGCTCGTCGATCATGCCGCACAAAATCAACCCCGACGTGCTGGAGCTGATCCGCGGCAAGAGTGCCCGCGTCGTCGGTAATCTCACCAGTCTGTTGGTCCTCACGAAGGGCTTGCCGCTGGCCTACAACCGCGACCTCCAAGAGGACAAGGAGCGGCTCTTCGACTCGGTCGACACCGTCGCGGCCTGCCTCGAATTGGCTGCCCCGGTCGTCGCCGGCGCCGAGCTCCACCGCGAGGCCATCGCCGCCCGCCTCGACCGCGGCTACCTCGACGCCACGACGCTTATGGAACACCTCATCATGAAGGGTGTGCCCCAACGCACCGCCCACGAAATCATCGGCCGGCTCGTGAACACCGCCATGAAGCGCGGCGTCGCGCTCGCCGAACTGCCCCTTGAAGAATTCCAGGCCGCCCATGCATCGCTCGACAACAGCGTATACGACGTACTCGGCGCCAACCGCGCCGTCGAAGCATTCCAAAGCTATGGCTCCACCAACCCCGCCCAAGTCGAACACCAACTCGCCCTCTGGCGCGAACGCCTCACCGACGACTCCGACATTTAGCGCATTTAGCGGCGGAGCTTGCTCCGCGCGTGCCCTCCTCTTCTCTCCATGACAACACCATGACCAAACACCAACGTCTCATCTGCACATTGACATTCGTCGCCGCGCTCCACTGCTGCGCCCAATCATGGGCCCAAGCGCCCGCTCAACCAGCGCCCGCCGCCGAAGCACCACCAATCGATCCGTCTCTGACGCCAGAACGAAACCCCGCCATCCGCGCCGTGCTCGAACTCCCCCGCCGCGATCCGGCCGACTTCTTCCAGGCCGTCACATGGCTCATCGAGCTCGGTCGGCCCGATCTGGCCAAACCGATTCTCGATGAGCTCGCCGCACAACAACTTACCGACGCCCAGCGCGCCGCCCTCGTCGAGCAATTCGGCTCCGGCGCCATGTTGAAATTGGCCCGCACCAAGGAGCTCGAACCGCTCGGCGGTCAGTTCGCCGATGCTGCGATGGCCGCCGCGGCCGCCACCTCCAAAAACCCTGAGCGCATCAAAAAACTCGTCGCCCAACTGACCGACCCGAACGCTGAAGTTCGCAGCGCCGCCCGCGCCGATCTGGCCGTCACCGGCCAAGCCGGCGCCACCGCCCTGCTCGAAGCACTGGCACGCGAAACCGATCCGTCCCGCCGCGCAATACTCGCCGCGGCCGCCGTCCAAATGGACCCACTCGTCCGTGGTCCGCTGCTGGCAATGCTCGACACCCGCGACGCCGCCCTCCGCGACAGCGTCGTCCACATGCTCGAACTGTTGGAAGTCCCACAGGCCGCCCCGCTGCTCCCGGCGAGCTCCGCTTCTCCTGGGCTGAGCTTGTCGAAGTCAGCGGAGCGGGTCCTCGTAAACGCCCTCCAACGCTACTGCCAAGGCACGCCCCCATTTGCCCTCGACGCCGACGACCAAATCGAGCTCTGGCACTGGGACGACGCCACGAAAAAACTCTCCGCCGCACGCTTCCCACTCGACGAAGCCCGCACCATCTGGATGACCCGTCTCGCCCGCGACCTGTGGCGCCACCGTCCCGACAACCGCGAGTACGAACGCTACGCACTCGTTCTCGGACTCGAAGCCGCTGCCTTCACGTCGACCAAACCCGCGAACTCGCTGTCCGCCGCCGATACGCCGATGCTCAACGACGCGCTGGCCGACGCGCTCGAAGACAATCTGCCCCGCGCCGCCCTCGCGTTGATCGACGAGATCGCCAAGCGCGGCGACGTCAGCGTCCTCTACTCAGCAGCCCCCAAACCCGCGCCGCTCGCCGACGCGCTCAACCATGCCAATCGCCGCGTCCGCTTCGCCGCTTTGCGGGCCATCATGGCCCTCGATCCAAAATCGCCCTATCCCGGCTCCAGCCGCGTGCCCGATGCGCTCGCCTGGTTCGCCGCCAGTGCCGGCGACCGCCGCGCCGTCGTAGCCATGCCCACCGCCGCCCGTGCCACCGATCTCGCCGGCAAGCTAGCCGCCCACGGCCTCGCCGCCGACGGCTTCAACAACGGCCACGCCGCCGTCAAGTTCGCGCTCGACCAGCCCGATCTCGAGCTCGTGCTAGTCGACATGAACATCATGCTGCCCGAAGTTCGCCAGGTGGTCTACGAACTGCGAATCCATCCGACCACCGGCGACGTGCCGATCGCGCTATTGGCCGCCGACGGCCGCCTGGAAGCAGCCGAACGCATCGCCGCCGAACACGACCGCGTGATTGCCGTTTCGCGGCCCCACACCCCCGAGGCCCTCGCCCAGATCGCCGAGCGATTGCAAACCCTCGCCGGCCGCGACGCAGTCACCGCCGACGAGCGCGCCGCCCAATCCGTCGAGGCCACCTCCTGGATCGCCAAGCTGCTCGCCGCCGATCGGCCGTTCTACGTCCTCGAGCGCGCTACGCCCGTGCTCGAAGCAGCCGCGTACAAACTGCAGTCGAACGAGTCGGCCATCGCCGCGCTCGTCGAGCTCGGCACACCCGCGAGTCAGCGGGCACTCGTCAATTTCGCCAGCCAGACGACACTCCCGGTCGCCAGCCGCGCCGCAGCCGTCGCCGCCTTCGCCACCAGCGTCCAATCGCATGGCGTGCTGCTCACGACCGACGAGATCATCGCCCAATACGACCGCTACAACGCCAGCGCCCAATCCGACCCTGACACCCAAAAAGTGTTCGGCGCCATTCTCGATGCGATCGAAGCGCCCCGCGCCGCCAATCCGCCCCCGCCGCCTTGGAAGATTCCCGCGCCATGACCCGCCAACCAGCCAGCATCGGACCGCACGCCGCATCGGCCGAGCCGCTGCCGGGGATCATCGGCTCCAGCACGGCCATGCAGGAAGTCTACCGGCTCACCCGCCAGGTTGCCCGCAGCCGCGCCTCAGTCCTGCTCTTGGGCGAAACCGGTACCGGCAAAGAGCTTATCGCTCACGCCATCCACGAGCACAGTCAGCGCCGCAACCGGCCGTTCGTCCGCGTCAATTGCGGCGCGCTGAGTGAAAGCCTGCTCGAGAGCGAGCTTTTCGGCCACGTCCGCGGCGCGTTCACCGGTGCGATCGACAACCGCACCGGCCGCTTCGAGGCGGCCCACACCGGCACCATCTTCCTCGACGAGATCAATTCCACCACGCCCCATTTGCAGGTAAAGCTGCTCCGCGCTCTGCAGGAACGCGAGTTCGAGCGGGTGGGCGACACCCAAACCATTCGCGTCGATACCCGCGTCATCGCCGCCAGCAACCGCGATCTATTGGCCGAGGTGGCCGCCAGCCGCTTCCGCGAGGACCTGTACTACCGGCTCAATGTTGTGCCAATCCAGCTCCCGCCCCTGCGCGAACGCCGCGACGACATCCCGCAACTGGTCGCCTATTTTCTCGACCTGTACAATGAACAAAACGATCGCTACGTGGCCCACGTCGACGAACGGGCCCTCGCCGCGCTCGCGCAATACAACTGGCCCGGCAACGTCCGCGAACTACAGAATTACGTCGAGCGGGCCGTCGTCATGGCCCCCGGCGATGAGTTGACCTGCGACCTCTTGCCCACGGCGGTCACCACCGGCCGGCAACCGCGCAAGCTCGGCGTTCAACTCGATTTCCAGGGACTGGCCGAGGAGCTGGTCCACGTCGGTTTGGGCGACGCCGGCGGCGAGGCCGACGACATCCACACGCGGATCGTCGACCGCGTCGAACGCGAAGTGATCGCCCAGGTGCTCCACGAATGCGAAGGCGTGCAGATCAAGGCCGCCAGCCGACTCGGCATCAACCGCAACACGCTCCACAAAAAGCTCAAGCAATACGGCCTCGACGGTGAAGCCGGCCCGCAGTGAAAAAATGAAACCTCGGCCCCCGACCTCCGACCTCTGACCTCCGACCTCTGCCCCGTGCTCTCCGGCATCTCCATCATCTGCTTCGCCGCCTGCTACGCGATCGCCTTCGCGCTGGAAGTCGTCGGCCTCACCAAGCGCTTCGCCTGGCACCGCGCCGCACTGCTCGTGGTTACCATCGCCGGCTTCGCCGCCCACACGCTGTACCTGGGCAACCTGGCCGCGACCACCAAGGCCGCACCTCTCTCCAGCCCGGCCGAATGGTTGCTCCTGGCCGCCTGGACACTCGTGCTGGTGTACCTCGGCGCAATCGCCAACCTGCCCCGCGCCGCCACCGGCCTCATCCTGCTGCCGATCATTCTGGGTCTCATCGGCGTTTCGTATTTCGCCAGCCCCGAACCCTTTGGCCCCGAACGCGCCTCGCAATTCTGGGGCGATCTGCACGGCTGGATGCTGCTCCTGGGCACCGTGGCCGTCTGCATCGGCTTCTCCGCCGGTGTGATGTACTTGATTCAAGCCTCCTGGCTCAAGCGCCGCCGCCCACCCTCCGACGAACTGCAACTTCCCAGCCTCGAATGGCTCGAACGAATCAACACCGGCTCGCTGGCCCTTTCAATGCTGCTTGTGCTGCTCGGTTTCGTCTCCGGCGTCGTGCTCAGCACGCTCAAGCATCGCGGCGAAACGAATTACACCCTGTGGACCGATCCGGTCGTCCTCAGCCTGGCCGCGATGACGCTCTGGCTCATCGTCGCCGAATTATTTCGACTCATATACCCGGCCGCCCGCCGCGGACGAAAAGTCGCCTACCTCACACTCGCATCATTTGGCTTTCTCGTAATCACCCTCGCCTCCTTCCTCTGGCTCGACAACGTCCACGGTATCGCCCCCTGACGTCCGACCTCTGACCTCTAACCTCCCTCCATGTTCGCGGCGAACCTCATCATGGTCGGCTGCAACCACAGGCAAACGAGCCTGGCGGTCCGCGAGCGGCTCGCCTTCACGCCGGAGCAAACCGTCGACGCGCTGGCCGCCTGGAACGCCGTCCATCCCGATGCCGAGGCCGTGCTCCTCTCCACTTGCCATCGCGTCGAGCTCTACGCCGCCAGCGAGGACCCGGCCACGCCGCTCATCCCCGAAGCGCTCACCGAGCACCTGGCCAATTTCCACAACGTGCCGCTCGACGAGCTCAGCGGCCAACTTGCCATCCACCACGACGACCAGGCAATCCACCACCTGTTCCGCGTGGCCGCCAGCCTCGACAGCATGGTCGTCGGCGAAGCGCAAATCCTCTCGCAAGTGAAGCAGGCCTACGAATCGGCCCGACACGTCGGCAGCATCGGCCCGGTCACGCACTGCTTGTTCCAGGCCGCCCTCCGCGTGGCGCGCCGCGTGGCGACCGATACCGACCTTCACCGTCATCGCGTCAGCATTCCCAGCGTGGCGATCGCCGATTTCGCCGCCCGCATCTTCGAGCATTTCGACGACAAGCGCGTGCTGGTGATCGGCGCCGGCAAAATGGCGTCGGAAACGCTCCAATATCTGGTCGATGCGGGCGCCCGCCACGTCACGGTGCTGAACCGCGATTTCGACCGCGCCGCCGCGCTGGCCGCCCAGTGGAACGGCCGCCCCGTGCCGTGGAGCGAGCTTTGGGGTCAGCTCGTCGCGGCCGACATGGTCGTCAGCACCACGGGCGCCGACCGGCCCGTGGTGACGCTCGTCGACTACCAGCAGAATGTCGCGAATCGCCGTTACCAGCGGCCGCTGTTTGTATTAGACTTGGCGATGCCGCGCGACTTCGAGCCGGCCATTCGCGAGGAACTGGGCGTGTACCTGTACGGAATCGACGACCTCACCGAAGCCTGCGACCGCAACCGGGCCGCCCGCGCAAAAGAGCTGCCGCTCGCCGAGCGAATCGTCGACGAGGAAACCCGCGCGTTCGTGGCCGATGCCCGCCACCGCGCCAGCGGCCCGGTCATCGCCCGCTTCCGCGCCGGCCTGAAGAGCGCGCAAGCGAACGAGCTCGAGCGGCTCTACGAACGGCTGCCGGACCTGGATGAGCGCAGCCGGCAAGAAATCCAGCAGTTCGCCGACCGTCTCGTCGGTAAGATGCTCCACCCGCCGCTCGAATCGCTTCGCGACGAGTCCCGCAACGGCTCCCCTCACAGCCTCTTAGAAGCCCTCCAGCGGCTGTTCCAACTCAAAGATTAGCCGCTTGCGGCCTAGCGCTACCCGGTCGAATCGGGGGCACGACTCTCACTCCGACTCGTCTTCTTCCTCGTATTCATACTCGAGCTCTTCGTCCCCTTCGAGCTCGTCTTCTTCGTCCTCGTCATCCTCTTCAAAGTCCTCTTCCTCGTCGTCGAGCTCGTCCTCTTCCTCGAGCGCATCCTCTTCGTCTTCGAAGTCGTCGTCCTCTAGGTCGTCATCGGCATCGTCCTCTTCCTCGGCGATCTCGTCGTCCTCGACTTCCTCCCACTCGCCGTCTTCGAAGTCGTCGTCTTCGTCGTCGAACTCCTCATCCTCTTCGTCTAGTTCATCTTCGAGGTCTTCGTCCTCGAACTCATCCTCCTCGTCTTCGAAGTCGTCGTCATCATCGTCTTCAAACTCTTCGTCTTCGAAGTCGTCGTCATCGTCATCCTCGTCGTCGTCCTCCAACTCCTCCTCGTCCTCGTCCTCGAATTCATCGTCCTTCGGCGCAGCGGCAAGCACTCCACCGAAGAGATACGCGGCACGTAGTTCTTCCAGGCTCATCTTGGAAATCTCCACAAACATCTATCACCATCAACTCACGCGAAACTGTACAACCTACGCCGCGTCCACGTCGCCGGTCAACCCAGCGTCGTGATCCGGATTCGAGACCGGCGACTCCGCCGCCATCAGAGCCACCTTGCTCGTCCGTCGCAACTCGTCCGCCAGCGGAAGTTGGTCCAGATTACACATGCCAAACACTTGCAGAAACCGCTTCGTGGTTCCATACCACAAGGGGCGCCCTAATTCTTCCGAACGTCCCACAATACGCAAGAGGTCTCGATCCATCAACTGCCGCAATATTTCCCCGCAACCCACGCCGCGAATCGCCTCCACCTCCGCCCGCAGCACCGGCTGGCGATACGCCACCACCACCAACGTCTCCAAGGCGGGGGGTGAAAGCCGCGTTTCCTCCCCGCCGGCTGCCAGGGGACGCAGCCACGACTCGAATTTCGGCCGGCTTAATAGCTGGTATCCGCCCGCCACCTGGGCTACCTGAAACGCACAACCACGCTCATCGTAGCGCCGCCGAAGCCCGTCCAGCAAGGTCCGCGCCTCGGTGCCATCGGTAAGATTGGCTAACTGGGCCAACTTGCGGAGCGACAAGGGCTCCCGAGAAAGCATCAGCACCGCCTCCAACCGGCTCCGCCGGGCCAACGACGGGCCGGACGCCGCCATCGCCGCCCCGTCTGTCGGTTCGGCCGACAACCGTGTGTACGACCACCATCCCGCGCGTTGAGCCGTTCGGCCATGCCGGTTCCCGCGGCAATGGGACGACCTCTGCCCATATCGGGTTGAGACGCTCCGCAACTGAACACCCAAGGTCGACATCATTGCATCCTACCGGAGTGTGGTGCCAAGTTGGGCCGTTTCATTTTGGGAGCTCCGCCAGGCCTCCACCTTGGCGACCACCGCTTCGACCGCCGCCTGTGGCTCGGTGGCAACCGCGTCAAAGTGCCGATTGAGATTCTCCATCCCCGCCAGCGACGCCTGACAACTGAATCGGTACAACTGCCCGCCGCTGCCCCACGCCGCCAGTTGCGGTTCGTGCGCCCCGAGTTGTTCCAGCCGAGCATACAACGACTTCAACCGGTCATCAGTGCCAACGGCAACCGCTGAGGTGTTTTCCGCTACCGCAACAGGCGGCTGCGCCAATGCGGGTGGCGTGATCGGGGCGGACGCGGGAAACTCGCTCGTCGGCACCAAAGCCTGTGCCTGCATCACCTGCCCGGACGCAGCGGCTGCCGGCGTCGGCGCACCAAATGCCGGCACCATCGGCCGCGGATCGGCGGCGAGCGCTGCGCCTCCGCCATCGTGTTGCCCCGGGCTTTCCAATGCCGATCGGGCCGCATCCAGCGCTCGCAACGCGAGCGACTTGAGCTGCTCGGCGGGCGGCCCGTAATGCTGCCACGCTTTGTATCCGATACCGATCGCAGCCAACATCACAACCAGTCGAAACGCCGTCTTGAGCGATTCCATCCGATGGGTCCAGCAGGGTGAAGCGGGGGCGGGAAGGATCGGATGATACTGGCCTCCTTTTAGCACCCGCAATGGCAGATTCAGCGTAAATAGCCCGGCCATCTTGGCCGGTTCCGCATTGATTCGACGCCAACTCTCCCGCCCCCGTATGATGGCGGTGATGAACGATTTGATCTATCTCGATCACAACGCCACGACGCCGGTCCTGCCCGAAGTCGTCGAAGCAATGCGCGCGTGCCATGCGGAACCGTATTTGAATCCCGCCAGCCAGCACGAATTCGGCCGCCGGGCCCGCCGCAAATTGGAAGATGCCCGCGACCGAATTGCCGAGCTGCTCGGCGCAAAAACCACCGGCGCCGACGCCGACCGCGTGATCTTCACCAGCGGCGGCACCGAAGCCAACAACCTGGCCATTTTGGGCACCCTCCCCTCCGCTGCCGACCACATGCTTGCGTCATCGCGAAAGCACCTCATCATTTCCGCTCTCGAACACCCCAGCATCTATGTCCTCGCCGACGAGCTGGCCCGCCGCGGCACGCACGTCGATCGCCTCGGCGTCAACCGCGACGGCGTGATCCAAGTCGCCGACTTGTCGGCGCTCCTCCGCCCGGACACCCGCCTCGTCGCCGCCATGTTGGGCCAAAACGAAACGGGCGTCCTGCAGCCGGTCGCCGAGATGGCGGCGATTTGCTCGGCGCATGGCGTCCCCCTCCACACCGACGCCGCCCAAGTCGTCGGCAAGCTGCCGGTCGATTTCCGCGCGCTCGGCGCCGCCACGATGACCGTCGCCGCGCACAAGTTCCACGGTCCGCTCGGCATCGGCGCACTGGTCGTGCGGCACGGCATCGAACTCCGCCCGCAACTCTTCGGTGGCTTCCAACAGGGCGCCGCCCGGCCCGGCACCGAATCGGTCGCGCTGGCCGTCGGAATGTGCCGCGCGCTCGAGCTTTGGCACGCCGACCGCGACACCCGCGCGGCCCGCCTGCGCCAAATGCGCGACCGTTTCGAACAGCAGCTCCTCGCCGGCTGGCCGGCCGCCGTCGTCATTGGCAACCGCGCCGAGCGCCTTCCGCACACTTCGAACATCGCATTCGTGGGCCTCGATCGTCAGCAGCTATTCATCGCGCTCGACCAGTCCGGCGTGGCCTGCTCGACCGGTTCGGCGTGCGCCAGCGGCTCCAGCGAACTCTCGCCGGCGCTCGTCGCAATGGGCCTGGAACCAGCCGTCATCGATAGCTCTCTGCGGTTCAGTTTGGGCGCCACAACGACCGCCGCCCAGGTCGACGAAGCGGCCCGTCGCATCCTCCGCTGTTGCAACGACTTGCGGCGGCAAAAACACGGCTGAAATTCGCCCGTCGCACCTCCCGCCCGAGGGCCGAATCGGGTAAAATTCGGGCTTGTGAATATTGTCCTTAGTCGGCCGCCTTCGAGAGACCGCGCGCCTACCGCTTCGCACCTGGTCACTTCCGTGACCAGTGCCCTGCGCGACCCCGACTTCGGACCCGATTTTCTGCCCCGCTTGGGCCGCCTGTTTGCGGACGGAGCCGACGTGGACGACCACATCACCGAGATCCCATTGCCGGGCCGAACCGTCGCTTCGCTCACTTGCGATGCGCCCGGCCGCGCACCCGGCGTCTCGCTGCCTTCCTTCGTCGCCGGACCCGAGAATCGCCTCGTGGCCGCCGCAATCGCCCGACTGATGCGCGACGACCGCCAGCCGGTTCAAGACGAAGTGCCGCGCGCCCCGACGATCCTAGCGCTCTACGGCCCGAGCGGCTCCGGCAAGACGCATCTGGCGCGCGGCCTCGTGGGCCATTGGCACGAGCACCACGGACCGGAAAGTGCCGAGTATCTCACCGCCGTCGATTTCCGCCGCGCGCTCTCCGCCGCCATCGACAGCGAAAATGTTTCCGAGTTGCGTGACCGCATCCGCGGTCGGCTGCTGCTCGCGATCGACGATCTCCACCGGCTGCCGGACGATGACTATCTCGTCGAGGAATTGCGCTACACGCTCGACGATTTCGAGTTGGCCGGTGGCACGGTGATTGTCACTTCGGCGCAGCCCGCGGGCACGCTCGCGAATCTGCCACCCGATGTGCGCAGCCGCCTCGCATCCGGCCTGGTGCTGCAGTTGGCGCCGCCGGGCACGGCCGCCCGCGAGTGTTTGGTGCGGCAGGTCGCCGCCGCGCTCGGCCAGCCCGTGAGCGACGACGTAGCCGGCCGGTTGGCAAACGGCCTGCAAGGCTCGGCCAGCGAATTGTTCGGCGCCGTTTTCGAGTTGCTCACCGCCGCTCCGGTCAACGGCATGGCCAATCTGAAGCAGGCCGACCGATTGCTGGCCTCCCGCGCCGCCCGCCGCCCCACGCTTCGCGAAATCACGGCCGTAGTGGCCAAATACTTCCGCCAGCCGCAGGCCGTCCTCAAAAGCGCCTCCCGCCGCCAGTCGGTCGTGCTGCCGCGGGCCGTCGCGGTCTACCTGGCCCGCGAATTGGCCGGCGCCAGCTACGATCAGATCGGCCGCGCCCTGGGCGGCCGCGATCACACCACCATCATGCACAACTACCGCAAAATCGACCGCCAGCGCCAGCACGATCCGGCAATCCAGGAAACCCTCGCCGAGCTCCGCCGCATTTTGCTCAGCGGCTGAATTCGAACTGACCGACCCATGTGGAAACCATGACGAATGACTGTCGATAGTTGACCGCAAATTCGACTCAACAATCTCCGAACCGATTTTTCCAACCAAACAGCAAGAACATCCAACGCCGTCGCGACAAGCCACCAACACGAATCCAACTCGTTGTACCCATAGCACCGTCGAACATAACTTTGCTTATTGGTTTTGCTTGCGCCGAATACGCTCACGAACTCGACACGCGCGACCCGCATACAACTAGTCCTACACAAATATAAAAATCTAATTACTTCCAATCAGGAACTCTGTCTCGTCACCCCGTAGCGAGCATGTCGAACTAAAAGGATCGCACGTACGATGAAAATCATTTGCAATCGCGAGAAACTGCTCCACGCGTTTCAGACCGTCGCCGCCATCGCCCCGGCTCGCAGCCCCAAGCCAATCCTCCAAAACGTGAAGATGGAGGTGACACCTGAATCCACCACGCTGATGGCAACCGACCTGGAGGTCGGTATCCGCTACGAGGCGGCTGGCGTCGAAGTGGAAGCGTCTGGCGCGGCCATTTTGCCGGTCCAGCGATTTGGTTCCATCCTTCGCGAAAGCAGCGATGCCACTTTCCGCATCGAGTCGGATAGCGAGGGCACCACGGTCCGCGGCGAGCGCAGTCAATTTAAGCTGCCCAGTGAAAACCCGTTGGATTTCCCGGCAATCGCGTCGTTCGCCGAAAAGAGCTACTACGAGCTCTCGGCCCGCC
Organism: Lacipirellulaceae bacterium; assembly: GCA_044868555.1. Taxonomy (GTDB): domain Bacteria; phylum Planctomycetota; class Planctomycetia; order Pirellulales; family Lacipirellulaceae; genus JABDGM01. The sequence goes on from JBIOWO010000269.1 coordinate 13,107, forward strand.
TGTTCCGCGAGTTGATCCGCCGCACGATCTTTTCCACCGACAATGAGAGCAGCCGCTACGCGCTGGCCGGCATCAAGCTTGAGTGGAAGGACAATGTCCTCACCGCGATCGGCACCGACGGCCGGCGGCTCGCCAAAATGGAAGGCCCTGCCCAAGCAGTCGGCCAGCCGGCCCCCTTTGGCGACGTGACGGTCATTCCAACCCGCGCGATGCAGCTCCTCGAGCGAGCGCTTGCCGAGGACGGCAGCGAAGTGCAACTGGCCGTCCGGCAGAACGACATCCTCGTCAAGAATCCGCGGGCCACGATCTATTCGCGCCTGCTGGAAGGCCGCTACCCGCGCTGGCGCGATGTGTTCCCGCAGCGCCCGAATTCGGTGAAGATCGACCTCACAGTCGGGCCCGCCTACTCGGCAGTCCGGCAGGCGGCGATCGTCACCAGCGAGGAAAGCCGCGGCATCGATTTCACGTTCGGCGACGGCAGCCTGGTGCTCGCCGGCCAGACGGCCGAAGTTGGACAGTCGCGCGTCGAGCTGCCGATCTCCTACAGCGGCCAGCCGATCTCGATCACCCTCGACCCACGCTTCGTCGCCGATTTCCTCAAAGTCCTCGAGCCGGAAAAAACGTTCACCGTCGACCTGCAAGACAGCGATACCGCGGCCGTCTGCAGCACCGACGACGGCTACGGCTACGTCATCATGCCCCTGGCCCGCGAACGCTAACACGCCATTAGCGTCGGCGGCCACGCCGAACCCGACTGGAACCAACGTCGCCCACACAATTGATGTCCACGCCCGACGTCACAACCGACTTCATCGCCCACCGCGATCGGGAAGCGCGCCGCTTCCACGCCCGCAAACCGAAGAAAATCGGCGACGTCCTGGCCCAATTGATCACGGCCCGCGGCTACGGCCGCGTGCAATCGATCGAAAACCTGGCCGCCGCCTGGCAAGCCGCCGCCGGCGACGCGCTCGCCCGCTTCAGTCGCCCCGGTCAGCTCAAACGGGGCGTGCTGGAAATCACGGTCACGAACTCGACCATCGTGCAAGAGCTCACCTTCCAAAAACAACAAATTCTGACAACCCTCCAAACCCAACTCCCCGACGCCAAAATCCGCGACCTCCGCCTCCGCGTCGGCGCGATTAACTAACAACCAATCCAATTGTCACCACAGAGTGCACAGAGGACACAGAGAAGATCAATAGTGCGGTAGACGAGTAGTGGAGTAGTGCCATAGTTTCGCCAGCAACTACTCCACTGCTGCACCACTCCACTTTCTTTCTCTGTGCCCTCCGTGTCCTCTGTGGTGAATTCCTAAAACGGAACGAAGCCAACAGGCAGAATCGATCTCTATGGCAGATGATGATAAAACGCAGCAGCCGCCCCACGACGACGGTTCCTACACCGCCGAGGACCTCGAGCACCTGAGCGACCTCGAGCACGTCCGCGAACGGCCCGCCATGTACATCGGCGACACCACGGCCCGCGGCCTCCATCACCTCGTGTTCGAAGTCGTCGACAACTCGATCGACGAGGCCATGGCCGGCCACGCCACGCAGGTCAACGTCGAGATCAACGCCGATGGCTCCGTCACCGTCGAGGATGACGGCCGCGGCATCCCCGTCGAGCGCCATGAGCAGCTTTCCGAAGAAGCCGGCCGCGATGTGTCCACCCTCGAAGGCGTGATGACCGTCCTCAAGTTCGGCGGCAAGTTCCAGAAAGGCGCGTACCAAACTTCGGGCGGCCTGCACGGCGTGGGCGTCACCGTCGTCAATTTCCTCTCCGAGTGGTGCGAGGTCGAAGTCTGCCGCGACGGCGCCGTCTATCACCAGGAGTACGAGCGCGGCGTCGCCAAAACCGACGTCCGCCGCGTCGGCCGCACCGATAAGCGCGGCACCACCGTCACTTTCAAGCCCGATCCGCAGATCTTCCCCACCAGCAAATTCGCCTATGCCACGCTGCAGAAGCGGATCCAGGAGCTGGCCTTCCTCAACCCGGGCGTGCGGATTTCCATCGCCGATGACCGCACCGGCGAGAAGGAGTCGTTCAAGTACGACGACGGCCTCCGGGAGTACGTCCAATACCTGAACCGAGCCACTGAGCCGGTCCACGCCGACGTCCTGCACGTCAAAGGCGAAAGCGACGGCGTCAGCGTCGAAGTCGCCCTGCAGTATTCGACCGAGTACACCGAAAACGTCCACTCTTACGTCAACAACATCAACACCACCGAGGGCGGCACGCACCTCACCGGCTTCCGCACCGCGCTCACCCGCTCGATCAACAACTACGGCAAAAACTCGGGCCTCTTCAAAGACCTGGTGCCCACCGGCGAGGATTTCCGCGAGGGCCTCACCGCCGTCATCAGTTGCCGCGTGCCCCATCCACAGTTCGAAGGTCAGACCAAGACCAAGCTCGGCAACGGCGAGGTCGAAGGCATCGTCAACTCGCTCGTCGGCGAGTTCCTCGGCAAGGTCCTGGAAGAGAATCCCAAGACGGCCAAGGGCATCTGCAACAAGGGCCTGCTAGCCGCCGAGGCCCGCGTGGCCGCCCGCAAGCAGAAAGAGCTGATCCGCGAGCGCAAAGGCGCCCTCTCCGGCGGCGGCCTGCCCGGCAAACTCCGCGACTGCTCCAGCCGCGACGTCGACAAGTGCGAGCTGTACCTGGTCGAAGGCGATTCGGCCGGCGGCAGCGCCGAGGGCGGCCGCATCCGCGAATTCCAGGCCATCCTCCCCCTGCGCGGCAAGATCATCAACGCCTACAAGTCGCGCGAGGACAAGGTGCTGGCCAACGAGGAAGTCCGCAGCATGATCTCCGCCGTCGGCATCGGCATCGGCGAGGATCAGGACATTTCCAAGCGCCGCTACGGCCGTGTCGTGATCATGACCGATGCCGACGTCGACGGCTCGCACATCCGCACGCTCTTGCTCACGTTCTTCTACCGGCAGATGGACAAGCTCGTGGCCGGCGGCCACGTCTACGTCGCTCAGCCGCCCCTGTTCCGCGTCCGCAACAAGTCGAACACCTACTACGTCCAGACCGAGGAGGAAATGCGCGCCCAGCTATTGGACCTGGGCCTGACCGATTCGGTGCTCGACCCGAACGACGGCCGCGTCGTCGAGGGCGACCAGATGGCCCGCCTCGTGCGCATGCTGGCCACGCTTGAGGAAGCGCTCATCGCCCTGGAGCGCCGCGGCATCAGCCTCAAGCTCCATGCGGTGCGGCAGGACCCCAACACGGGCCGCCTGCCCGTCTACCACGTCTACCTTAACGGCCGCGAGGAATGGTTCACCACCCGTGAGGAGCTCGACAAATTCGTCGCCGTCCAGGAAAAGGCGTCCGGCGGCAAGCTCAGCATCGACGCCGGCTTGCCCAGCCCCCAGTCCCCAGCCCCCAGCTCCCAACCTAGCGCCAATGGCGACGAAACCACGCACACCGCCAAGCTCCGCATCGTCGAGCTGCACGAAGTCCGCACCATCAACACGCTGCTGGCCGACCTCGCGAAACTCGGCTTCACCATCGAAGCCCTCATCCCGCAAGAGCGCACGGGCGAGGAAACTTCCCGCTACACGCTCCGCCGCGGCGAAAACACGAGCGGCCTGGAAGACCTCCGCGGCCTGCCCGCCGCGATCCGCGCCGCCGGCGAAAAGGGTCTGCAAATCACCCGCTTCAAAGGCCTCGGCGAAATGAACGCCGAAGAGCTCCGCGACACCACCCTCGACCCGGCCAACCGCACGCTGCTGCAAATCCGCATGGAAGACGCCGGCAGCGCCGCCGACCTCTTCAGCGTCCTGATGGGCGACCAGGTCGAACCCCGCCGCGATTTCATCCAGAAGCACGCACTCGATGTAAGGAATTTGGATGTTTGAGGCTGAGACAGCTATAATTGCTTGCAGGTGACGAAAGTTCATTTCGCGAGGCGAACTATGGAAACCATCGAAGCCGTTTACGAGCACGGCGTTTTTCGACCGCTGGCCCCCGTTTCGCTACCGGAGAATTGCCGCGTGCACGTAATTCCGCAGGTTGCCAACGGCGAGCTGAACCAAAATCTCGACGCGATTTACGCGGCAATGGACCTGCGTTTTGATTCCGGCGAACACGACGTGGCGGAACGGCATAACGAACATCAACCGTGAATTCAGTCTTCCTCGACACAGTCGGCATGATTGCCCTCTGGGACGAGGGAGATCAATGGCACGCCATTGCCCAGCGGGCATATCACGATATCAAGCAGGCGCGCCTAGCAGTATTAACGACAACCTGCGTGCTGCTCGAATGCGGCAATGCTGCCGCGCGGCGACCTTTTCGACCCGCGGTCAAACAATGGCGCGAGGCACTCTTCGCAGGTAATGCTGTTATTGAGCCGAGCCACGAAGACTGGATGGCGGCTTGGGACGAGTACGACCGCGGCAAAGCAGCAAACGCCGGAATCGTAGACAACATCTCCTTCGTCGTCATGCGGCGATTAGGAATCACCCAAGCGTTCACCAACGACCGCCACTTCAAGGCCGCCGGTTTCCAAACGCTGTTTTGAGCATGACCCTATGGGCGAACAGGTCGAACCCCGCCGCGAATTCATCCAGAAGCACGCACTGGATGAAAGGAATTTGGATGTTTGAGCCGCAATGATTCGCAGCGCATGCCCACGAAGCACTTGGTGTCGCGAACCGGCGCCGGTGCGAGCGTGTCGGTATTCAGGACTCAGGGCGAGAGGTAGTTGAGAAGGCGCTCCATGGCAGTAAATTCAGCGGAAAAACGCGAGCGAGCACGCGAATGGCTTAGAAAAGATTACGAAAGGGAGACGGGACAACCCTTCCAGCACTTCTTCTGCCCAGTTTTATTTACCGACGAGGAAGTGGAGCTTTGTCTCGGACACATTGTTTGCGACTCCATTCCGAATAGCTGTAAGTCGACAGTGCTGCAGCGAAAGAATGTCGATGGATTCTACGGCACACTTCTCGAAAACCACTTCGCGACAGTTGTCAAAGCGAATAAGCCTAGCCTTTCCGACATTCTCACAAATCCGAAGCTTCGTCGTGAAATTCCCTGGACCGTTAATGTCGATGGAAAGGCCGTTCCTCACTATGAACCCAAGGCCCACAAATCGCCAAAGCATCCGACAGTTCAGCTCCGAGACGCGACAGGGGATGTTCTCAAAATCGCCTTGAAGATCTCTGACGAAGAGTTGATTGCCGCCGGCAGTTTGCAAATCGTTGTTGATAGAAGTTATGTTCCAGAATCAACGGCCAGTCTTCTGAAGTCTGCTCATCTGACGATGTTTCGAATCTTCGGCTACCGTCACATCTTCAGTCCTGCTGGGATCATGGTATCGGAGATTCTGAGAACGTTTTATCTGAATAACCGAGTGCGGTCACGTAGGGAGCAAACTGAGGCTGCAAACGCATACTTTCCTCAGCACGCCGGTATGATCATTCCCATCGCGGCGTACGATAAGAATCTGTTGAGGGGGACAATAGAAGATCGTCGATTTATTCGGTGTGTCGGTTCTTCGGGTTCCTGGTTTGCTCTTGGCGTTTTTGTTCGAACGGGCGATATGCTTCACGCCGTTTTTCTTCCGCCTGATGACGCGGATCACATGGACACATACTTCGATTTCATTGGAAGTATGGAAAAGAAAACGTTTGTCTTCCAATTTATGGATTTCGTCCCTGGCGACAAAGTTAAGGGTCCGTGCTGGACAGGCTATCAAAAGGAATATTCCTTCGATCCAGCCCTTCGCGGCGTGGCATGACTACGTCCGACGAGTTAGGCCTTCCTGACGCAGAATGAATGAGAACAGCATCATTACTGATCGCTGGTCAAACAACGACTCTCGACGTCTCTACGAGCTCCAATGGTCGGATGAGCCCAAGGTACGCGAGCAGTACGAGGAAGGCCAGCAGTGCGGCGGGTGTTCCTTCTTTGCCCCATTCAACTGCGACTGGGGCCTCTGCTGCCACGCCGCCTCGCGCCACCACCTCGAAACCGTGTTCGAACACTTCACCTGCCCGGCGTACGTCAACGAAGGCTGGGAAGCCCACAGCTTCAGCGAAATCGACTTCGATGCGATCTTTGACGATCCTAACAATGAGGATCAGCCCTGATATACTACAGGTGCTCCCGAATCGCTTAACTACTTGCAGAAACTAGGAGCCACCATGTCCGCTCCCAAACTCACCGACGAAATGCGTCAGGCGTTGGCGATCCGGCCAACTGGCCCGATTCCGATCGAGGACGAGCAGACGCAAAATTTCTATGTGCTCCTCACTAAAGAGGATTATTGCCGGCTGCATGATGACCATGTCCGCCGCGAGCTCCAAGTTGCCTTCGATCAAGTCGACCGTGGCGAAGTCAGCGACCTCGATATGAAGGAGCTACTTGCGGAAGCACACCGCCGTCACGCGGCGCGTCAACAATAAGGTGAGGCCTTGATGCCCCGCCTTCGCAAGACGCCGATCGCCTCGCAGGACATGCTCGGCATCTGGGAATACATCGCCCAGGACAATCCGACCGCGGCGGACCGAGTGTGGCAGCGGTTCGAAGATCGATTCGAGTTGCTGCTCAAATTTCCATATTTGGGCGAGTCGCAGGAGCGCTTTCGTCCCGGCCTGCGTTCAGTTGTCGAAGGATCGTACGTGATCTTTTACGAGCCGCGACCCGATGAAATCTTGATCTACCGCATCCTGCACGGTGCACGACAATGGGAAGATTTACTATGAGTCCAGAGCCCGTTTGACCCCCCTCCCCGACCCGCCTACCATTCCGTGCGATGCTCTTCTATCTGTTTCTACTGTTCACCGTGGTGCCGCTCGTGGAGCTTGCGCTGTTGGTTTGGCTCGGCGGACAGACCGTGTGGTGGGTGCCGGTGCTGCTGGTGCTCGCCGACGGCCTCCTCGGTGCGGTCCTCTGGCGGTGGCAGGGCTGGAAAACGTTCTCGCGGATTCAGGCCGACATGGCTGCCGGCCGAATGCCGGCCGACGCCCTCATCGACGGCCTGTTGATCT
>JBIOWO010000270.1:0-3814 GCA_044868555.1 Lacipirellulaceae bacterium
GCGATCCCGATACACGACATAGTCGGCCGCGTTCACGGTGCCATCGTTGTCGTAATCGCCGGGGACGCCCGGCGCCGTCACCGCCACGTACTCGACGCTGCCCGTCGTGACCGTCAGGTCGGCGATCGTATAGCGAAGCGCCACGTCGTGCATGCCGGCCGGATTAAACGCGGCGCCAAGGTACAGTGACTGGTTAGGATTAAGTGTCGAGTTGCCGGTCAAGTACCATTCGACCAGCTCCTCGTTGCTTGGATTCTGCGCCACTTCCCAACCGTTTCCGGATCCGTTGCCGAGCGGGAACTGGCTTGGGTGCTCGTTGCCGTTGGAAATTGGGTTCCAGCCGGGAGCGTTGAGCGCGCTCATGGAACTGGTGATCCGGTACGCGTTCAGCGTGATCGGGTTGGTGGTTGTGTTTTTGAGCTGCACTTCGCCGTCGACCGGATCGACCTGCAGCATCAACACCGAGGGCATCGGGTCGATGCCCAACATCGCTTGCTGAACGCCCGCCTGATCGAGTGCTTCATCATAAATCTGGACGTCGTCGATGCGGCCGTTGAATACCCGTTCGAAGGTTGTCGCCGCCTGGCCGCCGCGGGCGCCGATCGCCCAGCCGACGGTGAAATCGGGCCACATGCCATTCGTGAATGGGCCGGTCGTGCTCACCAGCTCGGCATTGCGGTAGAGGCGGTACGTGAACGACCCAGGGTTTTCTTCGGTCATGGTGCCGGCGATATGGACCCAATTATTAAGGTCGCCGGCCGGTACGGTGAGCGATGCGTGCTGATTGGGCGACCATGTGCCGAATTCGTAAGCGGTACCATTCTGGCCGATTCGCATCGTGAATTCGCGACTTGGACTACTTTGATGTCCGCGTTGCAAGATGCCGGCGGACGACTGAGGTTGTGGCAACGAAGCGGGATTGATCCAGGCCGCCGCGGAAAACTCGCCAATGACATTGAGGCCGGCCGGGTTCCCCAGGTCCACCTTGCCGCCGGCACCGGTGAGCGACAGCACCTGGCCTCGAGTCGCATCGTTCACAATCGCGGCCGTGCCCAGGATGGTGCCGTTGTAACCGTTGCCCGAGGAGTCGTTCGCCGTGTTGTCGTCGAACGTATAGCGCGCAATGCGGTCCGCCCAGGCGGAGTCCATCGCACAACTGGCGATGGCCGCGAATAGGGTGACGCTCATCAATCGCATGACGACATCGCGCATACGCGGTTGACCGATCGCGCAAAAATTACTCAATGGGCCGCGGCATTCGCAGCGGACGCGAAGGGGTGCAATCCGACACCCAATAGAATCCGCCCTGCCTCGTGCGAACGCTTGAGAGAACCCTTTCCTGCGGCACAAAACCCGATTCCGCCGGGGCCTGTATGGCTCCTTGCATCCTACTTGCCGGCGGACAAATGGGTCTATCAATCGCCGCTATGATTTACCCAATCTTTTATGAGGTTTTCCGGCGGGGGGAGGACTGTCTCCTGCCTTCCGCTTCCGGTATCCTCCACGTAGGTCAGGCTTTGCAGCATGGCAATCGGCATGAGTCGGCTCGCCGCCGCTGTCGGCCTGGAACGGTTAACCTACGATGTCCCATTTCGCCGTCATTCTGCTTGCCGCGGGGCAAAGCCGTCGCTTTCACGACAAGGCGTACAAGAAGCCGTTTGCGCCGCTGGGCGGGCGGGCCGTGTGGCTGCATTCGGCCGAGCGGTTTATGAATCGCGCCGATGTGAAGCAGTTGATTGTGGTGATCGCGGCCGAGGACAAGGAACTGTTCGATATGAAGTTCGGCGCCAATGTGGCGATCCTTGGCGTGCAGGTGGTGTTCGGCGGCGCGGAGCGGGTTGATTCGGTGCAGAAGGCGCTAGAGCAGATCAAAGAAGGGATTGATTTTATCGCGGTACACGATGCGGCCCGGCCGTGTATCGTCGATCTGTGGATCGACGATGTGTTCGCCGCGGCCGAGCGCGATGGGGCGGCGATCCTGGCCACGTCGGTGCAGGCGACGCTGAAGAAGGTCGATCCGCAGAAGCGGATCACGGCGACGGTCGACCGTGAGGGACTGTGGGAGGCCCAGACGCCGCAGGTGTTCCGCCGCGACTTGCTGGTGCAAGCGTATGCCAAGCGTGGCCGCGAGGCGGTGACCGATGATGCCCAACTGGTCGAGCGGCTCGGCCACAAGGTGACGGTCGTCCCGTGCTCGCCCTTGAATTTGAAGATCACCACGCGCGACGACCTCAAGCTGGCCGAGCAGGTTCTTAAAGTGCTGCCGAAGCCGAAGCTGGGGGGCTTTCAGCATCCGTTCGCGGACGACAACTTGTGGAGATAAGTAGCAGGCACACTCTGTGTGCCGTCCGCAGCGCCTGTATTCCAAGTTCAGTTCTGATTCGGCTACGGCACACGGAGTGTGCCTGCTACATTAATAGTATGCCCCTTCTCGACGATCTCCGCTGGCGCGGCCTGGTGCATCAGACGACAGATGATGCCGGTATCTCGGCGTGGCTGGAGCGCGAGCCGCGGACCGTGTACTGCGGCTTCGATCCGACGGCCGATAGCCTGCACGTTGGCAGTTTGTTGCCGCTGCTCTTGCTGCGGCGATTTCAGCAGGCCGGGCATCGGCCCATTGCCGTGGTCGGCGGCGCGACCGGGATGATTGGCGACCCGAGCGGCAAAAGCCAGGAGCGCAACCTGCTCTCGCGCGACGACCTGACGCGAAACCTGGACGGCCTCCGCACGCAGATGCGGCGGTTCCTCGATTTCGACAGCGGCCCGCGCGCGGCTCTGCTGGTGAATAACTTCGACTGGATCGGGCCGTTCAGCTATCTCGAATTTCTGCGCGACGTCGGCAAGAACTTTCCGGTCAACGTGATGCTGGCCAAGGACTCGGTGAAGAGCCGGCTGGTGCGCGACGACGCGGGCATGAGCTATACCGAGTTCAGTTACATGCTGCTGCAGGCGTACGACTTCGTGTACCTGTACGACAAGTACCACTGCGAGATGCAGATCGGCGGCAGCGACCAGTGGGGCAACATCACGGCCGGCATCGACCTGGGCCGGCGGATGCGGGCCGTGCAGTTGTATGGCTTGACGTGCCCGCTGTTGACGAAGTCCGACGGCTCAAAGATGGGCAAGACCGAGACGGGCACGGTGTGGCTGTCGGCCGAGCGCACCAGTCCGTATCAGTTTTACCAGTATTGGGTTCGCGTCGAAGACGCCGACGTGGGCAACTGCTTGCGGATGCTCACCACTTTGCCGCGCGAAGAGATCGAATCGCTCGACGCGGCCCGCGAACAAAACGCGGCGGCCCGGGAGAGTCAGCGGCGGCTGGCCGAGGAATTGACGCGGCTGGTACACGGGAACGACGGCCTGTCGACGGCCCAGCGGGCGACCGAAATTTTCTTCGGCGCCGAGGTTTCCAATCTCAACGACGCCCAATTGGTCGAGATCTTTGTCGACGTGCCGAGCAAGGCACTCGCGCGGCGGCAGCTGAACGACGATGGCGGCCTGCCGATCGTCGACGCCCTGGTGGCGGCCGGATTGGCCAAGAGTAAGAGTGAAGCGCGGCGCGCTGTCGAACAGGGCGGGGCGTACGTCAACAACCGCCGCGCCGCGAGCGTCGATGCTCGGCTCACCGCGGCTGACTTGGCTAGCCAGACCGTCATGGTCCTGCGGAGCGGGAAGAAGAATTACGCCCTGCTGCGGTTCGAATAGGCCAGGTCATTGCAGAATGCGACTCCTTGCGAGCCGCCGGGTTCATCCCGGCGGGGATAAAACCCGCTGCTCACCGGGCAACTTGCGAGCCGGATTTGGGGCGTTTATA